>CAYYHS010000642.1:0-2106 GCA_964471785.1 uncultured Chitinophagaceae bacterium | reverse complement strand
CACGAATATCTTTGCTGCAGATAATCATGGTGTGCTCCTTTCCACCAACAACGGCACATGGTGGACCGAAGCAGGTTTGTCAACTTATACGGTTTACGCCCTCGCCGTCTACGGCCCGAATCTCTTTGCAGCTGGCATAGATTATTTGGCAGCGTACGGAGTCTTTCTTTCCACCAACACCGGCGCGAGCTGGACAGCCGTCGACTCTGGCTTGACGAACATTAATGTCCTTGCTCTCGCTGTCTTCGGTACAAATCTTTTTGCCGCGACTGATGGCGGTGTTTGGATGCGACCATTGTCGCAGATGATTACTGCTGTAAAGGATAGCAAGAATGAGATACCAACAACGTTTTCGCTTTCGCAGAATTATCCGAACCCGTTTAACCCGACAACAACAATCTCCTTCTCCCTTCCCTCCCGGTCAATCGTATCGCTAAAGGTTTTTGATTTGTTAGGAAGAGAGGTGTCAACGATTGCGTCGGAAGATTTGCAGGCAGGGAATTACACTCGGCAATGGAATGGGGCGAATATGGCAAGCGGCGTGTATTTTTATCGTATGCAGGCAGGAACATATATTGAGACGAAAAGACTTTTGCTATTGAAATAAGCGCGCAATTGCGCCCTAACCAGTCGCTCAAGCTGACGGAAATTACGGTCGACGAATGCGCCGCGCGATTCGCGGCAAGTTTAAAGATTAATCTATCAACGTCCGCGCAATGAACTACGATCGACATGCTGCACGTCGCCGCAGCTTAGCTCCGGTCCGTTAGGGCGCAAAAGGAAATACACATGAAAATAGCATTAAGGTGTCTCAACATTTCATTTCAAATTTGCTTTCTATGTACATTATCACACGGTCAATGGAACCAGACACAAGGCCCTTATTCGTATACTGGTCCTAACACTGGTAGTTCCATAAACAACTATGTCACTGCCCTATCGGTGTTAAACTCAACGCTATTTGTTGGAATGTCAGGTTATGATTCCTTCCCTACTGCTGGTGGCTTTGGTGTTGCGCTCACGACTGACGATGGTGAAACATTTCAATACAGAAGTGGTTTTGGCGATTACTATCCGAGTTACTCGCAAACCGGCTCATGTGTAACGTCCCTATATGCATATAGAGGCTTTATATTTCTGGCGCAAGACGGGCAAGTCATAGACCCATACCTTAACACCGGTGAGACCTACTACACTGACGGTACGGGGGATATCTACAATTTTTGGAGAGTAAGAAGTAACGGTTTGCCGTATTTTGACGCTATCAGAATTCAGGTATATTATCATCCAGTAAGTTTTACATCTGACAATGACAATATTTACGCGTTAATTAGAGAAGGCTACCTATACCCCAGGGGAACCATCGCATCAATATATTATTCATCAAATAGTGGCGCGAATTGGTTAGCCTATGATACCTTCCCGATTCCTAAACCAACGAGCCTGCTTTTCTTTAACAATGGCCTGATTGCAGGAACAGATTCCGGAATGTATATCGATAAGCAGGAATCCCATTCATGGAAGACGATTAATTCGGGACTATCTAACCTTGATGTTAAATCACTTTCATATATTGGAAACAATCTTTTCGCTGGCACTACAATGGGAGTATTCCATTCAATAGATGGGGGTGACAATTGGTCTTCCGCAAGCTCTGGATTATCGGATACTATTAATTGCTTCATCGATTTTTATAACACTCTGTTTGTCGGTACCAATCATGGGGTTTATGCTACCGATGATTTTGGTGTGAGTTGGAAACCGGTAAGTGACAGTTTACCTACCGTTGGTGTTCTATCTTTAGCAATCCAGGGAAATTATCTTTTCGCCGGCACAAATGGAAGAGGTTTGTGGCGACGAGCGCTTTCAGAAATAACTTCTGCCAAGTATACACCAAACAATTCTCCCTTATCGTATCAGTTGTTCCAGAATTATCCAAACCCGTTCAATCCGTCGACCACAATTTCATTTATTCTTCCAGAAAGGTCCTTCGTGACATTGATTGTATTTGATGTTCTCGGAAGACAAGTATCAAAACTAATCTCAGAGCAATTACCAGCGGGGACCTACGCAAAGCGATGGAATGCAGAAGGCTTCACCAGTGGG
>CAYYHS010000641.1:0-2107 GCA_964471785.1 uncultured Chitinophagaceae bacterium | reverse complement strand
CGACCGACACCGTAAATTCTCACATCGTTCATCTTCATCTCGAACAAGATCAGCGGCTCTGGTATTACGGCGTCGAAGATACGCGGGTCCAGCAGCCGTTTTGGCAAGAAAATAAGGTTTGGACGTGGCTGGTTTTCAATCCGGGCACGGTTTCAAGTCTCTCTTTTAATGCAAATTCCCTGGTCCCCGCGACGCCATGCACTGCAACAGTGCGGCTAATAAGCAACGGATGGGACGTGAGCTTGGATCCGACTGGACAAAACGCTCACAAAGTCGGTATCGGGGTCAATACTTCAGTTGTTACAGACACGCTCATTTTTTCTTATCGTCAGACGGTAAATTTTAGAAAGCTGTTCAGTTCATCTCAGTTGAGTAATGGAAACAATGTGCTGAATGTGCAAGGCTTTTCAACAAATCCGAATGCAAGTGTAAATCAGTTTTTGCTCGATTGGATAGACATCGATTATTACCAATACACAAATGCTGTCAACGACTCGCTGCTCGTTACGATCCCAGATTCTGTTACGAAGCAATTTCGCATTGTGGCGGTTGGTGGATTAACAGTCTCAAATCCGATTGTTTACAAGCTGAATCATTCGATGTCAAGAATTACTGGTTATTCCGTTTCGGGAACAACGACAAAGACAATCTTTTTTGCGGACACGGTCTCGGGAGGAGACAGATACTACGTGAGTTCGCCGGCGAATATCCGAACGCCTCTCTATCTACTCAAGAAACAATTCGTCAACCTTCGCGGGCCGGATCGCGCAGCGGATTACATTATCGTTTCGAACAAGGCGCTGAGCGCTTCGACAACCCTGTACAATAACTTCGTCAAGTCTCAATATGGTGTCAGAACCCAGGTGGTGTACGTCGACGACATTTTCGATGAATTCTACTTTGGTTACGGACATGCAGAATCCATCCGCGATTTCCTGATGAGAGCAAACACCAACTGGCAGCCGCCGGCCCCCTCGTATTTACTCCTCATCGGAGACGCAAATTACGATTACAAACATGTTATAACAGACATCCCCCGTCCGAAACTAAACCTTGTTCCGTCGTACGGATATCCGGTGAGCGATGCCTGGTACGCGATGTGGGATTCGCTGCAATCGGGGGGAGTTCCCCAAATGTATGTGGGAAGGATTCCTGCGGAAAACGATGATGACGTTGAATTCTATTTGCAGAAACATCAGCAGTATCTTCAGAAATCTTTTGATGATTGGAACAAAACTCTTCTATTTTTCAGTGGCGGCGATCCGACATCTCCGGGACAGATTGATGAGATTTACAATGAAAACAATTCGGTCTATACGTCGCTGGGCTTGTCGCCTCCGCTGGGAGCCAGAGGACACCATTTTTACAAAACGACCAATCCTTCATCCAACTATGGGCCGTTTACTCCGGAAGAGTTTTCGGATGCCATCAACCTAGGGGCAGTTGTGATCTCCTACATTGGGCACAGCGGAACCCAAACCTGGGATAACGGCATTACGGCAGTAGCCGATCTGAAGAACAGCTATTCGAATCGTTTTCCCATGGTATCGGACTTCGGTTGTTCGACGGGAAAATTCGCGGAGCCGGACATCGACTGCTTTGGGCAGCTTTTCGTTTCAGAAGACCGCAACGGACAGGCGATTGCGTACCTAGGAAACACTAGTCTTGGTTTTCTCTCTACAGCCCTTTCCTTCCCAACGTACTTCTATTCGAAGGTTCTGCAGGATTCGATTACGGATATAGGCCGTGCTCATCTTTTCGCAAAAGTCCAGCAGCTACAAGGCTCTTTCTCAAACGATGCAAGTCATGTCTTCGAATTCTGCAACGTGCTTTTTGGTGATCCGATCTTGAAGCTGGCGCTCCCCTCAAAGCCGAATTATGTCGTGACGAACTCTTCCGTTTCTCTTCTCGGTGCAGTTCCGACTGACGCTGAAGACTCGGTCTCTGTGCAGGTGGTTGTCAACAATTTCGGATTAAATCCACCGGGCCCTGTAGCGGTCTCGGTAACCGACAAGTTTAACGGAGCGACATCGTTTAATACCAATTTCAAAATTGCGCCGACGACATTCTGGGACACGACAGTGGTTCGTCTTCCGGTGAAGAATCT
>CAYYHS010000640.1:0-2110 GCA_964471785.1 uncultured Chitinophagaceae bacterium | reverse complement strand
AATGGAGTTGGATTCGACATGACCTATGCGAAAGAGATGTTCGGGGTGTTTCAACGCATGCATACAACATCCGATTTCCCCGGCACCGGCATCGGCCTCGCTACGGTGCAGCGCATCATCCGGCGCCACTCCGGGCGGGTCTGGGCCGAAGCGGCGGTCGATCGCGGAGCAACATTTTTCTTTACGCTACGGGAGGGTCTATGAAATCCAAAACAGATTTGTTTGTGGAAGGCAACCCCAGCGGCGTTGAATTGACAAAGAGGTCATTCGTGCAAGGTCATATCACCAACGACTTGACCGTTGTCCAGGACGGCCAGGAAGCCCTTGACTATCTTTTCTGTGCGGGAAAGTACGCGGGCTGGGCGTTGACAGACATGCCGGCCTTGAGTTCGCCTGACGTTAAATTGCCCCGAGTCGACGGGCTTGAATTTCTTCGTCGCGTACGGAGCAATGAATCGACGAGACGCCTTCCGGTCGTTGTTCTTACTCCGTCCAAAGAAGAACACGACCTGGGGGTCAATAGTTATATCAGTAAGCCGGTCGACTTTCATCAGTTCGCAGATGCAATCAAACATCTCGGACTCTACTGGCTTGTCATCAATGAACCTCTACCAATCGCCTGAGGCATTCAATGGAAAATCACCTGCGCATCCTGATGATTGAGGATTCTGAAAACGACGCTCATCTTATCGTGCGACAGCTCCAGAAAGCAAATTACAGCGTCGAGTTTGAGCGAGTCGAAACGGCTGACCGGATGAGTGCAGCTCTTGGGGACCGTTCATGGGATTTTATTTTCTCGGACTATACCATGCCGCAATTCAACGCGTATGCTGCGCTGAAGCTGCTTCAGGAAAGCGGACGGGATATCCCTTTCATCGTCATCTCTGGAACAATCGGGGAAGAAACAGCCGTTGAAATCATGAGATTGGGTGCTCACGATTACCTTATGAAAGATAAGCTCGCGCGCCTCGTTCCTGTGGTGAAAAGGGAGATCGAAGACTCTGTTGCGCGGAAGGAACGCAAATTGACCGAAAGAGCGCTGAGAGAAAGCGAGGCGCGCCTCCGCACTCTTTTCCATACAGCCCGTGATGTGATCTTTACGATTACCCCGGAAGGGAAATTCACCTCGCTGAACCCGGCGTTCGAATCGATCACCGGCTGGCGGGTCATCGACTGGGTCGGTAAATCGTTTGAAGATTTGATCGTTACGGAAGACGTTCCCGTGGCGATGGAACGCATCAAGAGAATCATCGAAGGAGAATCAAGTATCCTCACCGAGCTGCACATCAGAACGAAGGATCGGGGTACGCTCCATTCCGAACTGATCGCGACCCGCCATCTTCAGAACGGAGAACTCATTGAGCTGCTCGGCATCGCGCGCGATATCACCGAGAGAAAAGAGGCCGAGATGCTATTGCGAAGGAATGAAGCCTTGTTATCCGATGCGATGAAAATTGCACGTCTCGGGCCATGGGAACAAAATGTCGAAACCGACAAGTACATTTTCAACGACCATTTTTACGACATCTTCCGCACGACCGCAAAAGAAGTGGGCGGGTATACCATGTCTTCGGCCGAGTATGTTAAGCGATTTGTCCATCCCGACGACGCCGCCTGGGTGCAGAGTCAGATCCAGAATTCACTTAAATCTCCCGACCTGGAGACGAGCCATCATCTGGAACATCGTATGCTCTATGCGAACGGCGAAACCGGTTACCTCGATGTCAGCATCTTCGTCGTCAAAGATGAAAACGGACGCATGATCAGGAGGTACGGCGTCAACCAGGATATCACGGCGCGCAAAAAGGCCGAACTTGCTTTGCGGAAAAATGAAGCACTACTTTCCGATGCAATGAAGATTGCTTCTCTCGGGCCGTGGGAATACGACGTTGAGCGGGATCTGTTCACCTTCAACGATCATTTCTATGCAATTTTTCGAACGACGGCGGCGCAAGTTGGAGGGTATACGATGAGCTCTGCGGAATATGCGAGGCGGTTTGTGCATCAGGACGATATCGCCATGGTATACTTGAAAATCAAAAAAGCTCTTGAGACGACCGGCTTGCAGAGCAAACAGCTTTTGGAACATCGAATGATCTATGCCGACGGG
>CAYYHS010000639.1:0-2111 GCA_964471785.1 uncultured Chitinophagaceae bacterium | reverse complement strand
ATCTATGCAGCAATGTGTGCGCGAGGTTGGAAATGAATGTCGCAATAAAGATCGAGGGTTTGGATTTCTCATACAACGACGGAACGCCGGTACTGCGGGGGATAACATTCAATGTGGCGGAAGGTGAATGCGTTGGACTGATCGGACCGAACGGGGCGGGAAAATCCACGCTGCTTCTTCACCTCAATGGCATTCTTCCCGAAAAGAAATCGAGTACTCCGTCAGTCCATATTTTCGAAAAGCCCGTCAACGGCAATTCGATCGATAGCATTCGCCGCACCGTCGGTCTCCTTTTCCAAAACCCGGATGATCAATTGTTCTGTCCGACAGTGTACGAAGATGTAGCTTTTGCCCCCCAGCAATTCGGATTGCCGAAAAACGAGGTCGATACGATCGTCAGCGATTGTTTGGCCAAAGTGGGGCTTCGCGGTTTCGACAACCGGTCGCCGCATCACCTGAGCCGGGGAGAAAAACAAAGGGTTTGTTTGGCAGGCATCCTGGCCTCACAGCCAAAAATTCTGGTACTCGACGAGCCGACGAGCGATCTTGACCCGCGGGGCAAACGCGAGTTGATACGATTGCTGAGTTCATTCCCGACGACAAAGATTATCGCATCACATGATCTGGAGCTTGTCTTTCAGCTTTGTTCAAGGACCATTGTGCTCGACAACGGTCGCATTGTCGCTGAGGGTAACACGAAAGACATCTTGTCCGATGAAAAACTTATGCTTGAGCATGGGCTGGAAAAGCCACATATCCTTCAACACTCACACCCTCATCCCCCTGTGTAGATGGCCCTAACCCTTAGAGGCGTGTTACCGTAACTCCGACGGTTCGCTTCCTTCCTCTTGCGAAAGCGATACAAATCCATTTAGCAAAAAAGGTAGTGCTGTGTTTTGAATCGGCAAAGTGACGGCATCACTCCCAGCGATGTTCGAAAGGGAAATAATTGCCTCCGCGCGAATATATTCTCTTGGTCATCTGTCGCTCCCATGGAACTCACTTTTCCCTTTTTCGTCACCCTCTACAAATAGTCTGCCCCTCCGGGGCTTCTCGGAAATGGAGGGATTCAAGAGCACCGTCGGATGCGATCGGTCCATAGTTGTTTCTCAAAAAGAGATGGTTAAGCTCCATGAGGAGCGATACATTCCCATGTTCGTGTACCATTGGTTAATGATTTCTTACATCCTCACACTCACATATGGTACGAGATCTTGAGCACCACGTTTCGCGGTTCTTCCCAGCTGGCACCGCTGAAATAGGCTCCTTTAATAAAGTGCTCGTGGTTGAGTACATTCGTGATATAGATCGAGGGCTCGAGCGAGGAACCTCCTTGAAGATGAATCATATGGCCTGCACCGATGTTGAAGATCCATGACGGCGTTGTATGTTGTGCCGTATTGAAGCCGAAGAGTCCGTTCTTGTAAGGGTCACCGTTCGGATTTCCGTTGGCGAGCCCTGAACCATAGATCCCTACTAAATTGTAGAACCAATCTCGCGGCTGATAATTGAGACCCGTTGTGATCGAAAGCCTTTGATCGTGGTCGAGATCCGTTCCGCTACCGTCCGTGTCGAAGTTCAGAAACCCGCCGCTGATAAGTCCTGCCCCATATGCGTGAGTGAGAGATCCGTTGAGGAATCCAGAGAAGGGAGTCTCGGGAAGGTTGTAAGTAAGGCCGAGCTCGATTCCAGTTGTTTTCACTTCCTGGATATTGACCGGAGTCTTGATGGCGCTGTTGCCGACAGTCTGATCGTCAACTCCCGGCGTTGCGTCTTTGTAGAAGTACGCCAGTTTGCTGCGGAGTCCAAAATCGAACCCGTGCGTATAGACCGCCTCATAAAAATTATCCCTTTCCGGCAGTGTCGGCACGAGAGTGTTGCTGACGTTGAGAGCGATGGTTCTCAGGCCCTCGATATTTGTCGGCATGAATAATTTTCCGAAGTACAGGTATGCGGTGCTGTTTTCATCGATGAGGAAATTCCAACGAATCCTTGGGCTGATTTGATGTTGGAAAGGTATATCGGGGGCGATATGCTGGTCGTAACGGGCCCCAAGCTCGAACGACGTCCATTCCATCGGATGGTAATCCACTTCCCCAAAAGCCCCAAAA
>CAYYHS010000638.1:0-2114 GCA_964471785.1 uncultured Chitinophagaceae bacterium | reverse complement strand
ACGCCGATGCGGCGGTTCACAATTGCACGGTACAATCCGGCGCGACGCTTAATGCTGCAGGCCACACTTTGACCCTCAACGGGGTCTTCGACAATGAGGGCCAGCTCTACGGATCTACAGGATTACAGACTGGAAGCGCAGTCTTCAGTTTTTTGGGAAATCTAACTAATAACGGCAACATCGATATTGGGTCCGGCGCAGCGACGCTCACATTGAGCTTCGTGGGAGGATCGGGGGCTCAGGCTATCAGTGGTAATGGCAACATTAACGCGCAGAACATTGTTGTCAACAACAGTGCAGGCGTCGTTTTAAGCACTACAATTTTTCTCTACGGCCCACTAGCGTCGGGGACGCTCACGCTGACAAGTGGGCAGTTCAATACTTCCGCAAATCTTACTCTGGGAAGCCAGAGTGTTATTAGCCGCAGTGGAGGATCGCTAAGTGGTACGCCTTCTTTCGCTGCGTCCACAGATGTCACATATACGGGGAGCAACCCGATTTCTACTGGCCCAGAACTGCCGGGCTCAAATGGACTTGGAAATCTGACCATTAATTGCAGTAGTGGCGTAACTCTTGGTAGTTCTACTAGCGTAAATGGCAATTTGATCTTTTCGAATGGAAACCTTATTCTCGGAGCGAATGACCTCACAGTCGGTTCGACAAGTTCAATAAATAATGCTTCGTCATCCAATTACATCGTCACAAATGGCACAGGCTTTTTGATCCAGAATGTGCCTGGTACAAACACAAATGTTACATTTCCGGTCGGCACGTCTTCGAGATACAATCCAGTTACTCTCAACAATTTTAATGGGACCGCTGACAAGTTTTCTGTCCGGGTTGCAGGTAGTACAACGGGTGAATTGGACGCAACCAGAACTGTCCACGATCAATGGACAATTAACGCTGCCACAAATAGTTTGAATAGTGTCACGATGACGCTCAATTGGAATGCCGCGGATCAGGGGGGCTCGTTCGCAAGTGGATCGGCCCAAATTGGCCGATGGGTTTCGGGCTCAAACTGGACTCTCCTCGCCACAGGGGCCGTCTCTGGTTCAGATCCATATAGTGTCTCAAACACCTCTCCGATAACCAGCAACTTTTCAAATTCAATATACTCAATTGGCGGCCCCGGGTCAGGACTTCCGATCGAACTCACCTCATTTGTCGTAACGCCCGCCAGTGGAAAGGTAGATCTTGCCTGGGCAACCGCGACAGAGATGAATAATTACGGATTTGACGTTGAACGGGGGACAGTCAACAGTCAACAGTTAGCAGTTAGCAATTGGGAAAAAGTTGGTTTTGTGCAGGGGCAAGGGACGACGAATGCGCCGCAGAAATACTCATTCACGGATGCAACTGCCCGGATGGGAAAATATTCATATCGTCTGAAACAAATCGACCGTGACGGTAAATTCATCTACCACCAGGCGGTTGAAGTTACTGTGGGCGTTACTCCGAACACTGTGTTTCTCGACAACAACTACCCCAATCCCTTCAATCCTTCGACGAAGATTTCCTTTGTTCTTGGAACGACCGGACGAGCAACGTTGAAAGTGTTCAATATCATCGGCCAGGAAGTCGCCACTCTTGCCGACGGCGTATTTAATGCGGGTGATATGCAAGAGGTTACTTTTGACGCATCGCGGTACTCCAGCGGCATCTACTATTATCAGTTGAAAACCGGAAGCAGAACCGAGATAAAGAAAATGATGCTGTTGAAGTAGCAGCACGGCGGATTAATGGATGAATGGCGAAATAGAAGAGCCTCCGATAGACCGGGGGCTCTTTTCTTGTACCACCTTTTGGAGAGTCATGCCAAGAGTTTCTCCTCAGATGTCCCGCAGCAAGATCAAGAGTCATGGCATAACTAAGAGTGGTAGTGGTGCATTTTGCCTTTACCTCACAAAAAGGAAATAGTCACCCTGAGCGGAGTCGAAGGGTTTACACAGTTCTTGTCATGGTTCGACGGAGTTCACCCCGCTGTAAGCGGGGCTCACCATGACTATGGTAGGCAAAACGCACCACTACCCTAATGGTTGGATGTTTGCATCCCACTGCCTTCCTGGCTATATTTCCAGAACACTTCGAAAGGAATTCATGGAACGCCTTTT
>CAYYHS010000637.1:0-2120 GCA_964471785.1 uncultured Chitinophagaceae bacterium | reverse complement strand
TTGCGCACGAATGGTGGGGCAATCTTGTCACGGCAAAGGATTGGAGCGACGTATGGATCCATGAGGGGTTTGCGACGTATATGGAGGCCCTTTTTGTCGAGCGAACACTCGGCCCCGCAAAGTACGCCTCCTACATGGCTGACATGCATCATTTCAACAACGTAACGCCCGTTGCTCCCCGAGAGCCATCGACGGCGGATCAAATGTTTGCTTCAAACGACATTTACTATAAAGGCGCTTGGATTCTCCACACGCTTCGCCATTACCTCGGTGATCAGACATTCTTCCCTCTCCTCAGAAGACTCACCTATCCGGATTCTGCGATGGAATCTGTGACAAACGGTAAACAGTGCTGGCTTGCCACGACTGACGACTTCCTTCGGATCATTGAACAGCACAGCGGTCTTAAACTCGATTGGTTTTTCAACGTGTACCTGCGCCAGCCAAATTTGCCGACAATCCAATACAGCCTTCAGGACACGGTACTCAAGCTTCATTGGAGCGTTCCACACAATCTCCCATTCAGTCTCCCCATCGATGTTCAGGTTGGCACAGACACGATCAAGGTCGGCATGGAGGCCGGGAGCGGCTCTCTCAGCGTTCCTCACGGGACCTCCTTTCAGATTGATCCTGGAAAATGGATTCTCATGGCGCCGGCTCAGCTATTGGATGTGACCGAAAAATTCATACCCAGCAATTTCGCCTTCGGCATTTATCCTAATCCATTCAATCCCGCGACGACAATCCAGTACGTATTGCCAAAGTCGGCCTACATCTCTATCAAGATCTTCGACGTGTTGGGGAGAGAAATCGTTGACCTGGTGAACGGTCCGAAGAGTGCAGGCCGGTACTCTCTTAAATGGGATGCAACGAATAATGCGGCAGGCGTATATTTTTGCCGAATGCAGGCGGCTGATTTTGTTGAAGTTAAGAAACTCATATTGTTGAAGTGACAGGTTCGGCGACCTAACGCAATAAACAATTAAGACAAGAGTAAGCCAACACCATGCGAAAAGTGATCTACGCCATGTCAGTGTCTCTTGATGGCTTTGTCGAAGCGACAGACGGGGATATCGGCTGGTCTGCGCCCGACGAGGAACTCCACCGCCATTTCAACGACATGGAGAAGAACATTGACGTCCATCTGTACGGGCGACTGATGTATGAAATCATGGCGGGTTATTGGCCAAAGGCGGGCGAGAATCCAACGACGCCTAAACTCGAAATTGAATACGCTCGTATCTGGAAGGATATGAAAAAGATCGTGTTTTCAAGGACCCTCAAAGGGGTTGATTGGAATTCGCGGCTCGTCAGTCGAAATATTTCCGAAGAGGTTGGCAAACTGAAATCGCAGCCGGGCAACGACTTGAGTGTCAGCGGTGCAGACATCGCGGCGTCGTTCATGGAACTCGGGTTAATCGATGAATATCGGCTCTACGTCCACCCGATTATCCTTGGAGGCGGGAAGCCCATGTTTCCACACTTGCGCGAGAAAATTAACTTGAAACTTGTTGAATCAAAGAGGTTTAGCTCCGGGGTCGTTCTCCTGAGATTGGTACACCAGGGAGCCACGTAAACGGTCGCCCCCTGCACGAGGCACCGGTCCGATTGAAGGCAGGAAAGTCATTGCACGCTTAAGCAAGGAACAGGCAATTCCCGATGAACAATGCTGCAAATACCAATAAAGTACGCAAGACATTCTTTGAAGACGAAACGTACAAGAGCGTTGATTTTCTCAAACAGGGATTTGCTAATAGCGAATATGAGAATTGCGCCTTTGTCAATTGTGCATTTTCAAATTCCGACTTATCGAATTTCGTCTTTTCGGAATGTGAATTCCATGGTTGCGATCTAAGTTTAGCCAAAGTCAACAAAACGTCTTTCAGGGGGGCGAAGTTCTATGAATGCAAACTTCTGGGGATGCATTTTGAACACTGCAATAAGCTCCTGTTTTCTGCTGAATTCGAGAACTCGATTCTCAATCTCTCATCTTTCTATAAACTCAGCGTAAAAAGAACGCGCTTTAAGAATTGCAGCATTCGAGAAGTTGATTTTACTGAATGCGATTTAAGCGGCTCACTCTTTGATAATTGCGATCTCGCCAAGGCCATCTTTCAAAA
>CAYYHS010000636.1:0-2124 GCA_964471785.1 uncultured Chitinophagaceae bacterium | reverse complement strand
TACCTGAATGGTTTAATGTAGGCTCAAAACGCAACCTAACTACTACTAGACTGTTTGTGTGAGAGTCTATTACAGAATAACTGCGTAGCGCAGTTATTCGCTCGCTAATGAGCAAAAAGCTGCAACCTGCATGAACTGTGCAAAGGGGATGCAAAGGAAAGGACCCCCCTTCGTTTGCTGAAGCGCGTTGAATGGAATCTAGATTTTTCTTATCTTAAATGCAAACATATGACAAGGGGGGACATATGCAAAAACCATCTCTGCTCGAACAAATCCACAATCGCATCCGCCTTCAACACAAAAGCCTCCGAACTGAAGAGGCATACATCTACTGGATCAAGAGATTTATCTACTTCCATCAAAAAAAACATCCCTCAACCTTGGGAGCAAAAGAGGTTGAACAGTTCCTCACTTCCCTTGCCGTCGATGACGAGGTCTCTGCCTCTACTCAAAATCAGGCATTCAACGCACTCTGCTACCTCTATTCAGATATCCTGAGAATAGATCTGGGAGACCTGGGACAGGTTGTGCGATCGGATAAACCGCGCCGATTGCCTACGGTGTTCACAAAACAGGAGGTCGAACAAATCCTCCGCCACCTCCATGGAACTGCATGGCTCCAGGGTTCTCTGCTCTACGGCGCCGGTATGAGGCTGCTCGAGTGCCTTCGCCTCCGTGTCAAGGATGTCGATTTTGCCCAGAATCAAATTATCATACGGGAAGGAAAGGGGAATGTCGACCGCGTCACGGTGCTTCCTACGAGGGTCGTAGACAAACTAAAAAATCAAATAAGAATGGTGAGCGATCTGCACGAAGCGGATTTGGAGGCTGGATTCGGCGAAGTCAAACTTCCTTTCGCGATCGATCGCAAATATCCGAAGGCTGCTAAAGAATTAGGCTGGCAATACGTCTTTCCATCTTCGCGTAGATCCAAGGACGAAAAGTCGGGGAAAATGATGCGGCATCACGTGGACGTAAGCACTTTCCAACGCGCCTTTATGACATCTCTCCGAACAACAAGAATTCCCAAGCACGGCGGCCCCCACTCGCTGCGCCATAGCTTTGCAACACACCTTTTAGAAAGGGGATACGATATCCGGACCGTACAGGAACTCCTCGGCCATAAAGATGTTCGTACAACGATGATTTATACGCACGTACTAAATCGCGGAGGACTCGCAGTCCTAAGCCCCCTCGATGCATGAGAGATCGGTAGCGCCGGACACTGTTCGGACGGGATATCTCAATGATTATCGGAAACTACCTTGGCATAATCCCATCCGTTCAATTTGCACATCCCTTTCACATGATCGTCCCACGTCGGCTCTGCCTTTGGCTTTTCACCAAAACAATCGACGCTAAGGTAGCGGAGCGTGTCTTTGTCGCTTGCCTTAATGGAATGATAGGTGGATACAGGTATTCTCACGACGTCGCCCGGCTTCACTGGGAACTGATCTTTGTTGTCTCCGATCGTTAATACGCCGGTTCCGCTGATGACGTAAAATATCTGTTCATTCTCGTCGTGTTTGTGATACGGCGGCGCATGATTGGGTTCGATCACAACGACAAAAACTTCAGAGAAGAGCGATTGGGCCCTGTCTATCACCAGGTCGTTAATGTGAGTGGGGAAGTGATATCGTTTTAACTTTTCTGTTCCAAACACGAACTGGGACGGTTTGTCGGCAGTTCCGCCTATCGAGGAACCTTCTGGGAGACCTGCAGGCCTCGCTCGAAAGCCGAATACGGCCATTGTTGCAGCGAATAGCAAGAGAACCAGCAAGCTCGCTAGAATGGTTTGGAAGTATTTGTTTGACATGAAATGTCTCCGACTTTGTTTATTGGAAATAGGTACTCCTCTATTATATAGAGATCTACAGTATGCCCCGAGCCCGAAATCGAGGAATATGCCTTTCATTCCACGTGATAGCCTTCAACCACCACAGACGGTTTTTCTCCTCGAGTGTCTGACCCCTGCACCTCCATCGTGATGGCTCGCTTCTCGCCTGGCATCAGTGTAACGAAATTATCGCTGAAGATTACCGGCAAGATTCGCTCTCCGCTCTTTTCCCCGATAACTTTTAGTTTTATCATTGGGACTACATGGTTTGTGCTGTTCAGGAGCTC
>CAYYHS010000635.1:0-2127 GCA_964471785.1 uncultured Chitinophagaceae bacterium | reverse complement strand
CGGTCTGTGAGTACTGCAATCGGATGGAATGTACGCTGCTTTCCCGCCCTACGGGACAGATTCAACGCCTCTTCGGCTTGAATCTGCGCGGTGTTCTCCGTACATTTGTGCGATAATGTATCCTTTCAGAAAGAATAAGTCAAGAGTCTTCGTTCGCTTTCCTCATTTGTCCGTAATGTTTCATCCCTATGCATTCTCTTATTGATCTGCTGGCAGAAAATCAGCTGCTGCTTCTTTTTACCGTGATCGGTCTCGGTTATCTTGTAGGTCACGTAAAGATTTTTGGGTTCAGTTTCGGTGTCTCGGCTGTGCTTTTCGTCGGCATTGCTTTTGGATCCCTCGACAAACGGCTGAACCTCCCCGAATACATCTATATCATCGGTCTTGTTCTGTTTGTGTACGCCATCGGCCTGCAGTCGGGCCCGAGCTTTTTTTCCTCATTTCAAAAGCGGGGATTGCGGACAAACGGAATCGGAGCATTGCTCCTTCTTTTCGGCGCGTTGGTGAGCATTGGGTTCTGGAAAATGCTCGGCTTGTCCGCACCCGCTGCTGCGGGACTTTTTTGCGGCGCCCTCACGAGCACCCCTGCCCTCGCGGCAACTGTTGAAACTGTCAAGACTCTCTCCGTAAACCTGCCACGCGACACGGCCGAACTTAATTCGACGATTCCCGTCGTCACGTACGGCCTGGCGTATCCGTTTGGCGTGCTGGGGGTTATTCTGTGGTTTTTCGTCTTTACAAAACTGTTTAAGGTCGACTTTGCCAAAGAAGAGGCCTCGCGGTTGAAGGAATCGGGAACCGGTACCATCATCAGCCAGACGTTTCTGCTAACGAACCCCGCGATCGACGGAAAGTCCGTCGCAGAATCTCTGCAACTTCTCGGCCATCCAGCGTTCGCCCTGAGCCGCATCAAAAAAGGGGAATCCATCGAGATTGTCACCCCCGACACAACCCTGTCTTTAGGAGACAAGATCGTGGCGGTAGGAACAGTCGAAGCTCTGGAAAGAGCGCGAATTCTCTTCGGCGAAGCGGCCTCGGAACATCTTGCCCTCGACAATACCGGAATCGAATTCCGCAGGATCTTTGTCTCGCATCCGGCAGTCGTGGGCAAGCGAATACACGAACTCGACCTCGAGAAGAATTTTGCCGCCACCATAACGCGCCTGCGGCGAGGCGACATCGATTTTGTCCCCGCTCCGGAAACGGTGCTCGAAATGGGAGACAGGATCCGTGTCGTGACGCGGCAGGAAAATATAGGGCGAGTCACAAAGTATTTCGGCGATTCGATGAAGGCAATCTCGGAGACAGATTTTCTCTCCATTTCATTCGGAATCGTCCTCGGCGTCATGGTTGGCATGATTCCTCTTCCGCTTTCACACGGGATGGTTTTCAAACTCGGCTTCGCCGGCGGACCACTCATCGTGGCGCTGATCGTCGGCAGACTTGAGCGAACCGGCCCGATCGTTTGGGCACTCCCGTTCAGCGCGAACCTCGTGATAAGACAGATTGGACTGGTATTCTTCCTAGCGGGAGTCGGCACAAAAGCGGGGTATGGATTTGGTGCGACGTTCCGTTCCGGCGGATGGGAATTGATTGCGGCTGGGGCAATCATCACCTCCTGCGTGGCCGTCCTCACCGTGATCATCGGCTACAAGTTTCTCAAGCTGCCGATGTCCGCCGTGTTAGGCATGACGTCGGGCATCCACACGCAAATGGCATGCCTCGCATACGCTCATCAACAAACTCAGAACGAGCAGCCGAATATCTGGTATGCCACAACGTATCCTGCATCGATGATCACAAAGATCATTCTGGCCCAAATTATTGTCTCCGCACTTTGGGTGCTGTGACGGCGGGAGCACTCCGTGTCCCAAACTTATCTTCGCTCCCAAACAGAGATTGGGAGCGAGAAAGCAGAACTGGAGGGTTTCTTCTCGTTCCCAATCTCTGATTGGAAACGGAGCTACGAAGGCCCCGTTTAATGACCATTCCCCAACTTCTCATTGACTTTTTGTCTGATTTTTGCTACTTTATTGTTCCAATTTTGAACGACATCATTTTCAGGAAGGACGTATCCGATGTTTGCAGTGGTTGAGATCGCCGGACAGCAGTATAAAGTGAATCCCG
>CAYYHS010000634.1:0-2130 GCA_964471785.1 uncultured Chitinophagaceae bacterium | reverse complement strand
AGTTGTATGCACCGTTTATCCTGGAGAACTTGAACCTTCACTCCCCTGCTTTTCAAAAGCTCTTCCTCTCCGCGAAACGTCGAGTTCTCTCCTATGATCACCACCGGTATATTATAGAGTAAGATTGCGCCGCTGCACATCGCGCATGGCGACAGGGTCGTATACATCATGCACTGGTGGTAGACTTCAACGGGAAGTCTGCCTGCGTTCTCAAGAGCAGCCATCTCAGCATGTAGAACCGCGCTCCCCTTCTGAATCCGCTGGTTGTGGCCGCGTCCGATGATCACTCCGTTGTGCACCAGCACCGATCCGATCGGAATCCCGTTCGCTCTAAGGCCAAGCTCGGCCTCTTCAATGGCTGCATCCATAAATTTATCCACGAACCGCCTCCTCACGCAACACCGCCAATTCCGAGGCCATCGCCGCACCGTTCGCTACCGGGGGTTGAAAAATCATCTGTCCGCCCTCCTACCAAGGCTTCCGCTCGTTCATCGCTTTTTGAATCGCCCGCTTAACCGCCAGGATGTCAGCGCTTCCGACTTCGCGATAAATCACAGTACCTTCCGGATCGAGAAGCACCGTGTAGGGAACCGCTCCCTGCCATTTCGGATCGAACGCACCCATCAACAGATCTCTATCGGCGGATGCGAATAGCAGATTGCGGTTCGAAGCGTGCTGTTTCTTTAGGAATTCGAGCACCTGCTTCTCTTCATCCGGCTGATTGATCGAAACCGTGACAAGTTCGAAATCGCGGTGCCGGTACATCCGGTTCACGGTGACGAACTCTTCGAACTCGGCGACACACGGCGCGCACCAGGTAGCCCAGAAATTGATGAGCCGGAATTTGCCGGAATCATTTTTCCTTAGATCCCGCAGTGCCGCGGTGTCTACCTTCGAGACAGATACCGGTTCTTCGTCAAGTTTCTCAAGATACGCCTTCACCAGATCTTCCTTTCCCGCCCATTTAATAGAGCATCCAACGGCTTTGGTTTGTGCGACAGGAGGTTCCTTCCCTGCAAGGAGTGAATCGAGCGCATCGCGCAAATAATTCTTCGTTACATGCTGGATCCGCTCCGAGTTGTCGATGGCTCCTACGTAGCGAAGCTTTCGTTCGGCGTCGAACACGAAAACGTGCGGTGTTGCCACAGGACCATATTGACGGGAGACTCCCTCAGTCTCGCCGTCGTAGAGGTACGGGAAATTGAATTGCCGGTACTTCGCCCGGAGTTTCATTTCGGCAAACGTATCGCTCAGGTCGGACCAACCCAACTCGTCAAGCCGGACAGACCTGGGATCGTTGGGCATTATGGCGACCAGTGCCACGCCCTTAGCTCTGTAATCAATCAAGATTTGTTTGATGCGTGCTTCGTAGTATTGCGCCGTGGGGCAATGGTTACAGGTGAAAGCGACGATGAGGATCTTGGCATCGGCAAAATCCTTGAGGGTCCAGTTGCGCCCGTCGATTCCCGGCAGGTTAAACTCCGGCGCTTTGGAGCCGAGCGGCAGTGTGGGAAAATCATCTGAGTAGGTCGACTGAGATAGGATGGTCAGGCTCATAAGCAATATAGGAAACAAGTTCTTCATCCTTGTTCACTCTCCCGTCTAGAGTATGAAGTATGATTTAAGAATTATAAAGTTCGAAAGCGAAAGAAGAGCATGAGAGTACGATGTTGAGTCGCGCGGTTACAACCGGCAGTATGCTAAGGGTTTTTGAAGTGAATGTCAAATTTTTCGTAGAAGCGGCGATATGTTGTTTTGAGCCGATGTAGCGCTCCCTTCTTTCTCTGATGCCAGAGAAAGAAGCAAAGTCCCGCTGTACGGGATCCCGCCTTTCATAGCCTTTTGAAAGCGGGAAGAGCCCTCGGAATCGGAACGCAGCGATGCTTTCCCACACCACGTGCCGAAGAAAACGGCTCCCACATGCCACTCCTTGCGCCAGCCGTTTTCTAAACGCACGCATCGCCTCATCGCACATCGCCGCCGATTCCGAGGCTATCGCCTCCCCCTGAGTTAGAATTGTCGAAATCGAGGATGCGCGGGAAGCTAGGATTCAATCGAAGGGTTTCAATTTCGACAGATTTCTCCCGCTCAAAAAACAAAAAAAGGCGGGATGCCGTAAAGCGGCATTTG
>CAYYHS010000633.1:0-2134 GCA_964471785.1 uncultured Chitinophagaceae bacterium | reverse complement strand
GATGTCTATCTTTCGCCCCCGGCCGGCAGCGGGGCTTCTGACGATCCTTATCTCATCACCAGCTTGAGCGATCTATATTGGATGACTCAATCAAATTCGGAGTGGGGCAAAGCATTCAAACAGACTGCGAACATCGATGCTTCCTCCACTTCCAGCTGGGAATCCGGCGCAGGGTTTTCTCCGATCGGAACCGGCGCGAGGGCATTTTACGGAACGTACGACGGGCAGAACAACACGATCGATGGATTGACGATCAATAGAAGCACCACGACCATTATCGGATTTTTTGGGGCGGCGCTTCCCAGTGCAACAGTGAGTAACCTTGGTTTGACGAATGTAAACATCATTGGATCTGACCAGACAGGCGCTTTCATCGGGTTTGGATGGGGAAGCTTAATCAGCTGTTATTCGACAGGGACGGTCGCGGGCCATGGAAATTATACGGGCGGACTTGTTGGTCAGGCATTCGGCGGCACGATCAGCAGCAGTTATTCCACTGCAAGCGTGACGGGTTATATTAGCGTAGTTGGGGGTTTGACGGGCGAAAGCCGCGGAACAATCGACGAGTCATATTTTGAAGGCTCTGTCACGGGCTTGTCCGGCGGTTATGTCGAGATGGGCGGTATCACTGGAGATACCTGGGGCGGCAATATTACCAATTGCTATTCAACCGGAACGATCACCGGCACCGGGTCCGATGTCGGCGGATTTGCGGGAAGCTCATACCTGACGACGATTTCGAACTCTTACTCTTCCGGGGCCGTGGACGATCTTGCACCTTATGCGGTCGGCGGCTTCATCGGCACTGCCGGCGGGCCGGTTAACAATTGTTTTTGGGATGTGAATTCTTCCAGCCAGACAAGCAGCGGCGGCGGAACCGGCAAAAGTACTGCCGACATGAACACCAATACCACATTTCTCGATGCCGGTTGGACTCCCTCCATTTGGAGAATCGGCGATGGGGTAAACAATGGATATCCTTATCTGACATGGCAGAACCCCGCCGGCACACCGCTGCCGGTAGAACTTTCTTCCTTTATGGCAACGACATCTAACTCTACCACAATGCTGACGTGGAAGACAAAAACGGAAATGAACAATGCTGGGTTTGACGTTGAACGGAAGTCAATGAACAATGAATCCCTTATACAACAAGGGACGCTGGGAATCGCGCTATCAACAATGAACGGTTGGACTAAGGTTGGATTTGTGACAGGACACGGCACGACGAACCTGCCCCAGCTCTATTCGTAATCTGATAACGTCGGGACCGAGGGAACATACTCCTATCGACTCAAACAAATTGATCATAACGGAGCATTTACCTATTCACAGGAAGTAGATGTCGAAGTCAGCGGAGTACCGAAAGTGTTCGCTCTTCCACAGAACTATCCGAATCCTTTCAACCCGACAACAATGCTGCAATTTACCGTGCCACACGACGGACGAGCTACCCTTAAAGTCTATAATGCAATCGGACAGGAAGTTGCGACGCTGTTCGACGGTGTTGCATCTGCGGGAGAATACCATCAGGCGACATTCGACGGCTCGAGGTTTGCCAGCGGAATTTATCTTGCTCGTCTTGTATTCAGCGGGCAAACGCTTGTTAGGAAATTGTTAATGACGAAGTGATCGCAGTCGGTCTTCAGGAAACAGCACAAAAAAAAGAGCCCGTTCATTTTAGTGAACGGGCTCTTTCGTTTTCGCGAGGAATGGATCGTCACTCAAAGAATGATGCTCCTATTGCGCGTTCGAGCTCGTACTTGCTGATGACAAAACGGTAGACTGCCTGGAGGTTCATCAGCTTTGCCGCCGATTCAGCCGTGACTGCATCCAAAAGATCGAGGTTGGTGATCGAGCCGGTCTCGTATTGCGTCCGCGCAATTGCGACTGCGTCATGCGCCTGCCGCAGCTGTAATTCTGAAATCTGTACCTTCGACGTCGCTGCCTGGACGTCCGCGACAACCTGTTCGACTTCCGACCGTATTTGCGACTCTACATCCCGGCCGTGCGCGTGCTCTGCCTGCACAGCGGCCTCCGCTTCCTCTTCCTGGTGGCCGACCCGTCCGCCGTCGAATATCGGGACTTCCGCCTGAGCTCCCCACACCCAATTGCCGCGAACCGGATAGATGTT
>CAYYHS010000632.1:0-2146 GCA_964471785.1 uncultured Chitinophagaceae bacterium | reverse complement strand
ATAACGTTAAACGTAAAACAATCTCCAACTTTCCAGCACCGCAAATGTACGAACATACTTCTAAACCTCTTCTCCCGCGCGGCCATTTTCTCCGGCGAATGCTCTTTCATTTTCTCTTTGCCACTGCGATTGTCTTTGCGTCGCTCGGGATCGGCATTGCCGGATATCGCTTCACTGAAGGGTTGCCGTATATCGACGCGCTGCTGAACGCTTCGATGATTCTTGGCGGGATGGGGCCGGTGAATGAACTTCATACGTCGGCGGGGAAGCTGTTTGCATCTTTCTACGCTCTCTTCGCCGGCATGCTCTTTCTCGTCGTCGCGGGAGTTATGATAGCACCGATCGCTCATCGGATGCTCCACTGGATGCGATTGGAAAAAGAAGAAAGACTAATGTAGTTTGAACATATCATCGAATAGGCTTGATGATGAATTCAAGAGATCCAAAACTGATCGCGCTTCTTTTCAATGAATGCATTACGAACCAAAACCTTGAGGGCCTGAGCGCACTCATGAGCGAGGATCATACATTCATTGATCATACGGGAGCAATCTCCCGGCCGAAGGATTTCATGATCAATGCTTGGAAGAGTTTCTTTGCTGCCTGCCCTAAGTATAAAAACACGTTCTCCAGGCTGGAATCTGCCAGCAGCACTGTCTCTATTGTCGGTCATGCATTCTGGTCTGAAGAGAAACCGTTCGATCCAGTTCTCTGGCGTGCCAGGATTGAAAACGATCTTGTCGCCGAATGGCGCATTTATGAGGACACTCCGGAAAACAGGAAGTTTCTTAACCTCGCCTAGTGCCGTTTCCAATAATAAATATTGTATTTGGAAGCCAGAGTCACACTGAGCGACGCCCTGACAGTGTGCCGCTGTACGGCATCCCGTACAGCGGGACTTCGACTCGTCCTATAGAACAGGACTCGCTCAGCATGACTGTCAGGGCGGAGTCGAAGTGTCCAATGAGATAACAATACAAGAATATTTTGGGAAACGGCACGAGCCCATCATCAATCCCTTCAGGCTGACGCCTTTCTCACCATGAAATGCGGAGGACGCTCTTTGCTCTGTTCATGCCTTCCGTTTGTCATCCTGTTGCGCAAAGAATAGTTGTTTTCAATTTCCATGGCCTTTATATTGACTGTCGATATCGCTTTCCGATATCAGAAAAGAACCTGCTATGGTAAAGACATTCCTCCTCGGATTCATAAAGATCCACATACTTCACCATGCGGCAAAAGGGCCTCTCTACGGCCTATGGTTGATCGAAGAACTTCATCGTCACGGCTACGTGATGAGCCCGGGAACTCTCTATCCTATCCTCCATTCGCTGGAGAAAGAAGGGCTGCTTAAATCACGGGAAAGAGTGGTCGACGGCAAGATCCGGCGAAACTACGTCGCCACTCCTCAAGGAAGAAGGGCCTTGAAGTCGGCGAAGGAGAAGATAGGCGAACTTGTCAAGGAGGTGATGGAGTGACAGCGATATGAAGGCAAAGTCTCCATCATGCAAGGTATCGATAATACTACTTACCTGGGTCATCGTCCCGGGCGCATGCCTCTCCGGCCCACCGTTCTTTACCGACGACCCTCAGCCGGTGGACTTCGGCCACTGGGAAGCATACCTCGCTTCGGAGCAGCAATTCGACCGGGCGGAGTCGGACGCCACGCTTCCGCATTTTGAACTTAATTATGGGATCTTGCCAAATACTCAGGTTCATCTCGTTGCGCCAATGGAGTATGTTCGAACCATCGAAGGAGTTCGTTACGGCTACTCCAACACGGAAGTTGGAATAAAGTTTAGATTCCTCCAGGAATCAGAAAATGCGCCTCAGATCGGTGTATTCCCCCTGGCTGAAATTCCCACCGGAGACAGACGATTTGGGGACTCAAAGTTGCAACTCTATCTACCCCTATGGCTGCAAAAATCTTGGGGACGCCTCACAACCTACGGTGGCGGCGGAATGTGGTATACTCCGGGCGAGCTGAAGAAGAATAGGGAGTTTCTCGGGTGGCAACTTCAATACGATTTTTCAGACGTGGTAACGTTGGGGGGAGAACTCTATTACAATACTTCCGACGAGGCCGGTATGCTGTCAGACGCCGGGTGCGGCATCGGCGGATTTATCAATGTGGATGAGCATAACC
>CAYYHS010000631.1:0-2151 GCA_964471785.1 uncultured Chitinophagaceae bacterium | reverse complement strand
AACTGAATGCGACCGCGTTTACGCCATATGGAGGCTTACTTTTTCCACCAGATTCCGTTTAGGAACGGCGCCTACAATTTGTTCCACTACCTTCCCTCCTTTAAAAATCAAGAGGGTAGGTATACTTCGGATTCCGTACTGCATCGAGACAGCCGGGTTGGCATCCACATCGAGCTTGCCGACTTTGAGTTTGCCGGCGTATTCCTTCGCTAATTCCTCTACCACAGGGGCGATCATTTTACAGGGACCGCACCACGTTGCCCAAAAGTCGACAAGGACTGGTGTTGTCGAGTTGAGAACCTCGGTCTGGAAATTTGCATCATTGACTTCTACTGGCTTCATGTATTTCTCCTTTGCTGAATTCACGCTGAAACTTTGATTGAATTTTTCCCTAAAATCGATCGCACGCTTTCCATGAACTGGTCCGTCGGTTTCACAGAATATTTCTTTGAAACAAAGACTTGCTGCGCCTCGAATTCCTTACTTGTAACATTGAAATAACAATTACAGTTCCCCTTGTTCTTTTCGATCAGCTCCCGGAGCGACGCCATTTTTGGAGCGTCAACCTCATCTGCATTCACGAGAAGAAAAACCCGCTTGGCAAATTTTTCGCGAACTTTATCCATTGCGATAATGTCGTTAACGACGATCTTGATCGAATCGCCGCTCACCTCGCCGTTCCCCTCCACGAAAATAATAGACTCAGGTTTCAGGAGTTCCTCATGCTTCTTGTAGAGGCTCGAGAAGACGACACACTCAGCCTTCCCCGTAAAATCTTCCAGCGTAATAAACGCCATGGTCCTGTTATTCTTGTCTATCTTCTTTTTTACGGAGGCGATAATACCCCCTGCCCGCACCATGCCGTTCTTGACTCCCTCGACATCTCCGAGATGGAGCGTTGCAAATGAATTGATCTCGTTCTCATACTTCAGAAGCGGATGCCCTGAAATATAGAACCCGAGCACCACCTTCTCATTGGTGAGTTTCTCCGGCTCCAGCCACGGGGAAACCATGGGGAGCACCGGGGCAAAGAGCGGTGAATCTTTCGAGCCTCCCGCCTCGAAGAGACTCGACTGGCCTCTTTCCGAGTGGGCTTGCACATTCTGCGCTGCCGCAACCGTTTGCTCGACACCGGCCAGTAACTGCGCCCGATTTTTGTTGAGGGAATCGAAGGCACCGGCCATGATAAGACTCTCGATCGTTTTCTTGTTGACAACTCGAAGATCGACGGTGCGGCAAAAATCGAAGAGCGATGAAAACTTTTTCCCGTCGGCCCGAGCATGGATGATCGCATCGACGGCGTTGACACCGACATTCTTAATTCCCGCCATGCCAAAGCGGATCCCATTCCGGGCAACCGAAAAGTACGTCTCGCTCTCATTGACATCGGGGGGCAACACCTCGATCCCCATCTTCCGGCAATCGTCGATCAGGTGAACAATCTTGTCGGTGTTTCCGATTTCGGAGGTGAGTGTCGCCGCCATATATTCGGCAGGATAATGGGCCTTGAGATATGCCGTTTGGTACGCAACCAGCGAGTAGGCAACACTGTGAGATTTGTTGAAGCCGTACGAGGCGAATTTTTCTATAAGGTCGTAGATCTCTTCGGCGAGCTTGTTCGATATAGTGTTTGTCTTCTTTGCCCCCTCCACAAACTTCGTCTTTTGTGCAGCCATCGCGGCTTTGTCTTTTTTCCCCATCGCCCTGCGCATGAGGTCGGCTTCGGCCAGTGTGTAGCCGGCGATGTCGCTCGCGATTCTCATCACCTGTTCCTGGTAAACGATGACGCCGTACGTTTCTCGGAGAGTCTCTTCCAGTTTTGGATGGAGATACTCTATCTTCTGCTGACCATGCTTTCGCTTGATGAAGTCCCCGATATTCTCCATCGGTCCGGGGCGGTACAGGGCGTTCATCGCGACGAGGTCGCTGATCGATGTCGGGCGAAGCTTCCGGAGCCAGTCCTGCATACCTGAACTTTCAAACTGGAACACTGCGACCGTTTGCCCCTTGTGAAATAGCTCGAATGTCTTCTCGTCTCCTTCCGGCAACAGATCAAGATTCACTTTGACGCCGTGGTTCTTTTCAATGAGCTCAAGAGCGTTTTCGAGCACGGTCAATGTTCGCAAACCGAGAAAATCCATTTTGAGCAGA
>CAYYHS010000630.1:0-2154 GCA_964471785.1 uncultured Chitinophagaceae bacterium | reverse complement strand
ATTTGGAAAGGGTAGCAGTGCATTATTGGGGATTCAATTTGGAGGGAGTTTACCCGAGTGGGATAGGCATCTGATCTCGAGATGAGCTTTGGATAGGATGGAGTTGATAGTGCGGAACTGGGTGTGCGCCCGAGCGTTTTCTTGCCACTTCGGCAATCTTTGCCAAGACAGCATCGATGTTATTGCAGATCTCAGAAGTAGCGAACTGCATGACAGCGATTTCGTACAATTCAATGTACTGCCGGCGGCGGTGAGCGTATTCGTCCTGACGGTTGCGAATTTGATCATCGCGGACGATTTCGACAGCGAGCCTGCTTTTCTGACAATAAAAATCGAGGATGAAAACTCCGAAGCTGAATCGTCTCCTGAACTTAAACCGATGCAGCCTTTTCCCCCGGAGTCCGGACCAGAGGACCTGTTCGATGGATTTCTTCTTTCCGCGAGGGATCGGCGGTCTTTTTGCGTGTACCCTTTGGTCGGGAATGTCTATGGAAATCAAAATACCCCCTCGCCCGAAAATGGGCAGACAAATGGTATTCGTTGGTTCTAGGGGGAGCAAGGATGGGGTTGTCGTTTGATTTCAGCGTATAAGAAAATTAAACTCAACCCTAGTTCAAGAGAGATAAGCGGACCTATTTACCAATGTAAGTCAAGCTGCCATTCTCTAAAACATATATATCCGGATTGGAAGAAGAAAGGAGGTTTTGTCCATGAAGAAAGTGAAGCGGAATTTCTGACGGCAGTACTTCTATTCCCCTTTCACGCGGAACGCAAATCCGAAAGCAATGATCAGCATGATGGCTGCGAGCAAGAAAGGAGCTCCCGGCAAGTTCCAGTTGCTTTGTGCTCCAATAAAATGAGCGAACGTTATCGTGAAAAGACCCGGACCGATCACACCGGTGATTCCCATGATGCTGTTGTTCGCTCCCTGAAGTTGTCCCTGCTCGGATGGCTGGACATGGCGCGTCATTAACCCTTGCGCCGAGGGACCGTACAGTCCCATCAAAGAAAAGACAGGAACGCCGAGCCAGAATATGATCCCGACCGGCGCCAGTCCGTAAATCATAAATCCAACAATACCAAAAATCAGTCCTGCAAGAATAGCTCGACGCTCCCCGAATTCTGCGACAACTCTCTTTACCACTCCCCCTTGTACGACAAGACCGCACGCTCCGACAATCGCAAGGGTCAAACCGACCGTCCGTTCGTCCCACCCATAACGATAACTCGCGTAGAGAACAAAGACGCTCGGCAGCACCTGGTGGGCGAGATAGAAGAAAGTGGTTGCGCTTGCAATACGGAATAACTCGTGATGGGACCTGAGGAGCTTCAGCGCGCCGAGAGGGTTCGCGCGTCGCCACGAGAATTTTTCACGATGCTCGACGCTCAGCGATTCTGGCAGAACGAATAAACCATACATCGCATTTAATAGCGTGAGAGCCGCGGCAACCCAAAACGGAAGGCGCGTGTCAATACCTCCGAGCACTCCGCCGAGGGCGGGCCCGAGCACGAACCCAAGACCCCATGCGGCTCCGATGATTCCGAAACCCGCGGCACGTTTTTCAGGCGGCGTAACGTCTGCGATATAGGCGCCGGCTGCAGTGAAACTCGCTCCGGTAATGCCGGAGATCACTCTTCCCACAAACAGGAGCCAGAGTGTCGGCGCGACTGCCATGAAAATGTAATCGATGCCGAGACCAAAACAGGAGATGAGAATAACACGGCGGCGCCCATATTCGTCGGATAATGCACCGAGGACTGGCGAGAAGATGAACTGCATAAGCGCCCACACTGTGCCGAAGAGTCCAAACATCTCCGCCGCCCTCCCAGTGTCTCCTCCTAGAAAGATTTCTACAAGTTTCGGGAGGACGGGAATGATTATGCCGAGTGCGAGAACATCGAGGACGACAGTAACGAAGATGAAGGCAATGGCGGCACGACGGGGGGAGGGATTGGGGCTTTGGGCGTCCACAATTGTAAGGGGTTGTAGGTTCTAGGTCTTGAGTTTTATGTTCTACGTTTTACGTTTTACGTTATACATTTTACATATTACATTTTACATTCTAAATCTTGCGGTCTATTGCCTCTGGAGTTCTGGCGTGTATGGGCGATACAATTACCTTTTGAATAGCTGATCCAGGCGTACAAAATATT
>CAYYHS010000629.1:0-2159 GCA_964471785.1 uncultured Chitinophagaceae bacterium | reverse complement strand
TTCCTTCAACAAAGCTGTTTAAAGATCCGGTTACGGGAAATAAGGGAAGATGGCATCTTGATCCTGCAACGATATCGAGAATAGTTAGGAGTGCCGCGTTGAAATCAAGAATTCCAAAGAGAGTAACTCCTCACACTCTTCGTCATACTTTCGCAACGCACTTGCTGGAATCTGGAGTCAACTTGCGTATCATACAGGAGCTGTTGGGCCACAGTACTCCCGAAACCACTATGATATACACTCATGTCATGGAATCAAATTTGAATGTAAGAAGTCCATTAGAAATCTACGGGGTTTAAGAACTTTCTTGTTGCACACATCGTCTTTTTTTCTTGATTCTCCCGTCGATTACCGCTACATTCTTGCACACAGCACAACCGATTCAGGGGCGAACGGTTTACAACCTCCTGATTGGATAATCGATCAAGTAGTTTTTTGCGGGATCATCTATCCATTGATGCAGCAGCGTTTGATTCGATGGGACACGAATCGGCTTTTGGGCCACCATCGAGCAACCATTCTTTCTCCGTTTGGAGATATCGATGCATTACATTTCTAAGTTAAATAATGCTCTTCTTTCATTTTTCACCCTGCTCGCAGCCTAGATCCAATCCAATAAATCGCGCGAACTACTTACACTGTGCAAACCAGAATCAGCCATCATTGTATGAGATCTGCCACTCCCTCGTTGATAATCCTGATAGGGCTTATTTTTTCGCTGCACCTTTACGGACAAGAGAAAAAACCAGGTTTGGCTATTTCACATTTGACCGGAGACTTTTACGTTTACACGACGTACCGATCACTTCATGGAATACCAATTCCTTCAAACAGTATGTATTTGATTACCGAACAAGGTGCTGTTATGTTCGACACGCCCTGGGATACGACGCAATTTCAACCGTTGCTCGACAGCATACAATTCCGGCATCACACAACGGTGGTCCTCTGCATTGCAACGCATTTCCACGATGACAGGACAGCCGGACTCGATTTTCTTAAACAGAAAGGGATTAAAACCTATTCATCAAAACAGACTTTTGACTTGTGTAAAGAACGTGATCAGAAGCAAGCAGAATATTTTTTCACAAAAGACACCGCATTTATCACCGGCAATCATCACTTTTTAACCTATTACCCGGGCGAGGGACATACAAAAGATAATATTGTGATCTGGTTTGACGATGAAAAAGTGCTTTACGGCGGCTGTTTGGTGAAGAGCACGGAAAACAACGACTTGGGCAACGTCGCAGACGCCAATATTTCAACATGGACTACAACAATCGAAAATGTGATCAATCGATTTCCCAAACCGAAGTATGTTATTCCCGGGCACTTTGGCTGGGATAACAACGACGGACTCGCACACACGCTAAAACTTTTACACGAGAATGAAAAGAAGAACAACCGCTGACATCCGGATACGATGTTGAGAGTCGTCGGCAGCCACGCTCAGACCAACGAGGCTGCTGAAATCCTCAAAACCTTCGTAAACCATAATCAAAGGATACAACTATGGAAGACGCACATACTCTTGGAACTTCAGTCATCATCGGAATCGCTATTGTGATAATCTTTATGCTTGGCATTCGTATCATTCGGCCGACGCACAGAGGCCTCGTCGAACGGCTCGGCAAATACAAAAAATTCGCAGGTCCGGGTTTCCACTGGATGATCCCAATTATCGACCACATGTACCAGATCAATACGACCGAGCAAATGATCGATGCAGAGCCGCAGGAAATCATTACTAACGATAATCTCAACGCGATGGTTGATGCTCAGATATACTACAAAGTGAAGCCTGACGAGGAGAGCGTCAAGAGTTCACAATACAACGTGAATAATGTTAACTCTCAGATCGTGAACCTCGCACGCACAACCTTGAGAAATATCATCGGAACGTTGACGCTGAAGTCGGCCAACAGCGAGAGGGGGAAAATCAATGACGAGCTTCATCGCATCCTCATTCAAGAAACTTCATCATGGGGAATAGACATCGTTCGCGCAGAACTGAAGGAAATTGACCCGCCGAAAGATGTACAAGACACAATGAATAAAATTGTGAAGGCGGAGAACGAAAAAATCGCCGCCATTGACTTTGCAACCGCCGCGGAGACCACCGCAGATGGTGAAAAGCGGGCATCCATAAAGAAAGC
>CAYYHS010000628.1:0-2159 GCA_964471785.1 uncultured Chitinophagaceae bacterium | reverse complement strand
ATCATGCCGACGAACTGGCCGAGCAATCCCATGTTGGAGAGAGCTTCGATTTGTTTTGCCATGCCGTCTTTCTGATCGAGAAACCACCATGCCGCGCCGTACTGCATCTTGCCGGGAGCGGAGCCGTCCTGAAAATTGCCGATCATTGTTGCATAGAGCTCATTGTCGCGCGGGTTGAGATTATAGAGAATCGTTTTTGCAAGTCTGTTCTCTCTGTCGAGGCGGTCCAAAAATTTTGCCATCGGCCTGGCGACCGGCGCGTCGTCGATAGAGTCGAAGCCAGTGTCGGGGCCGAGCGTCCGCATCATGCGCGTGTTGTTATTCCTCAGGGCGCCGACATGGAACTGCTGCACCCATTTGTGTTCCCAATTCATGATACTGAGCTCATAGAGCATCGCCGATTTGAAGATCCTGATCTCCGGTGCGTTCAGCGCTTTCTTTTGCAGCAATTTCTTGAATATGAATTTGACCTGGCTTTCCGTATAGTCTTCAGCGTAGATCGTGTCGAGGGCTTGATCCGAGAGGCGGCACCCATATTTCGCAAAGTAATCGCACCGCGATTGAAGCGCTTCGAGAAACCGATCAAACGACGTGATAGTAATACCTGCCGCACGAGAGAGTGCCTTGACATACCGGACAAACGCCTCAGGGTCTTCAACGGCAAATGATTTGTCCGGCCGGAATGCAGGAAACATTTTCGTGCGGACCGATGCCTTGGCGTATTCTTTGTGGTGTTCGAGAGAATCGATCGGATCGTCGGTCGTGCATACCACTTCGACGTTCATTTGTTTGAGAATCCCCTGCGTCGTGAATTCAGATGAGGCAAGTTTTCTGTTGCACTCATCCCAGATATTCTTTGCCGTCGACGGGTCGAGCAAACGATCCGTGATGCCGAACGGATGCTTCAGTTCGAGATGCGTCCAATGATAAAGAGGGTTGCGGAGCGTTTTGGGTACGGTCTCGGCCCATTTCTGAAATTTCTCCCAATCGCTCGCATCTCCGGTAATGAAGCGTTCGTCCACGCCGATCGTCCTCATCGCACGCCACTTGTAATGGTCGCCTGAGAGCCACGCCTGAGATAAGTTTTGAAACGCCCGATTCTCAGCGATCTCTTTTGGAGACAGATGATTATGATAGTCGATGATCGGCAGGCCTTCGGCATACTCGTGGAACAGCGTCTCCGCCCGGCGCGTCTTCAGCAAAAAATTACCGTGTACAAATTCCTTTTTCATCGCAAAACCTTCCTCGTCGTACGTTAGTGAACTCGGTTCAGAAGCTAACCTTGATCGGGTTGTCCAGCCTCTCTGTCACCGTATCCAGATATGCTCGAAACTCTTCGAGCGTCGCAATCCCATGTTGTTCCTGCTGCCACGCAGCAGCGAAATAGTACCTCAGTTCGCCGTCGCGCGGTCTCAGAATAACAAGATAACTGACATCGTCATCCCGGCGGGCGATCTTTTCCGATCCCTTGTAGAATACCGCTATGCCCATGCTGTCCCCCGCACGGGATTGCTGGCCGTAGAGTCCAAGATACTTCCAGCCGTTCCCCGATCGCTCGGCCGGTTCGAGAAGGGTCGTGTTCTCATGCCTGGCAATTCCGGTGCAGAGATTCGCCGGGTTCGGCGAGATCGTTTCCCGGCACTCGGTAAGCCGGCTCCCCGCCGTGATCGAATAACTCGAAACAAGATGATACTTCGTTCCCGCCACTTTCCATCCGAAGTATGTCCCCCTGACCTCCGAGCGCACGGGACCATTGGCCGCTATAACGCAAAACTCGGTGTCGGCGTTCGAAACTGTTTCGATAGTCTTACCATGTTCCATCGCGATCGAGCCGATCCCAAGCGAGGTACCAACCTTGAAATTATCCATCCCCCAATACAACATAGACTCGTATGATTCATTATTGTCTGCAACGAGATCATGAACTCCTGCGGTGTGCAGCACCATGTCCGCCACCTTCTTGCCGTAGATATCAGTACGGTTCCGCGCATCGAGGTAGTATCGGTATCCTATCTTGTCGGATTCCCATGCCGGCCCTTCGTGCTGAAACAGCGCGTCGTGGTCAACGTGGACTGCGGGCACGCGAACGGAATCGATGCGAACGTATCTTCCTTTCGTATACTTTCCATCCGCGAACTCATAGTCTACCTTGATCGACA
>CAYYHS010000627.1:0-2163 GCA_964471785.1 uncultured Chitinophagaceae bacterium | reverse complement strand
TTCGCAAAGAGGCGAGAATCTCGCATCTCGGCCCGATCATCGCGAACACGGGCAAACACACTGCCCGGTCAGCGACTGACAAGTTCATCGTAAAAGAACCGACCACCGAAAACCAGATCTGGTGGGGTCAATACAACCGGCCGTTTAGCCCGGACAAGTTCAACGATCTCTACAACCGGCTCCAGGGATATTTGCAGGGGAAGGACGTTTTCGTCCAGGATTGTTACGGCGGAGCCGACCCGAACTACCGGATGCCTATCCGGATCATCGGCGAGCTTGCATGGCATTCTCTCTTTGCCAGGAACATGTTTATCCTGCCGAAGACGAATGACGAATACCGTCGGCACGTGCCCGACTTCACCGTTATCGCAGTACCGGGATTCAAGGGCATTCCGCAAATCGATGCAACGGCCACGAACACCTTCATTGTGCTAAACTTTGCCCAGCGACTTTGCATCATCGGGAACACGGCATACGCCGGCGAGATTAAAAAGTCGATCTTCACGATTCTTAACTACCTGCTTCCGCTTGACGGCGTCATGGCGATGCACAGCTCCGCAAACATCGGGAAGGATGGAGATGCCGCAATTTTCTTTGGGCTCTCCGGCACCGGCAAGACCACATTGTCTGCTGATCCGAAGCGAAGTTTGATCGGGGATGACGAACATGGCTGGAGCGACGAGGGAGTCTTCAACTTCGAAGGAGGGTGTTACGCAAAGGTCATTCGTCTTTCGGCCTCCGCTGAACCTCAGATCCATGCAACGACCAAAATGTTCGGTACGATTCTCGAGAATGTCGTCTACGATCCGGTGACCCGTTTGATCGATCTCGACGACGAATCGATTACCGAAAACACGCGCGCGTCGTACCCGCTGGAATACATTTCAAACGCGGTCCCCGCAAAAATGGGAGGTCATCCGAAGAACATCATCCTCCTTACCTGCGACGCATCGGGAGTTATGCCGCCGATAGCGAGGTTGACGCCGGACCAAGCGATGTATCAGTTCATTTCAGGATATACATCGAAGATCGCAGGGACAGAGGTTGGATTGGGAAAGGAACCCGAGATGACGTTCAGCACCTGTTTCGGGGCGCCGTTCATGGTGCATCATCCTTCGTTCTACGGCAACTTGCTGAAGAGAAAAATCCTGAAACACGGCGTCACCTGCTGGCTCGTCAATACGGGCTGGATCGGCGGACCGTTTGGGATTGGAAAGCGGATCAGCATCGGTTACACCCGCGCGCTCTTGAATGATGCGCTGACAGGGCAGCTGCAAAAAGTGAAGTTCGTTAAGGATCCGATCTTCGGGTTTGAGGTCCCGGCCGAATGCGAGGGAGTGCCGCCGAACATTCTCGATCCGTCGGCTTTGTGGCCGAGCAAAGAACACTACATGCAAAAGTACAAGGAGCTTGCCTCGCGGTTCATCGAAAACTTCAAGAAGTTCGAAGATGGTTGTCCGCCGGAGGTGATTAAGGCAGGGCCGGTGATCTAAGTGAGTCGGTAGGGCAGCTTAAATTGGAATAATGGAGTGGTGGAATAATGTAACTTAAAATCTCCCATTCCATTTTTTTTCTCGTTCCCATGCAGAGCTTGGAAACGAAAGTATTTCACTCTTTTTCTTTTGCAGGCGGTTTAGGCGACTCCGGCTTGGCGTCCGGCTTTGTTTTTTTCTCAAGAGCCTTGGGGCTCTTTGGTGCCGAACTAGTTGTGTCCGACTTCGTATTCTTATAATCAGTTTGGTAGAATCCGCTCCCTTTAAAAATCATTCCACCGCCTCGGCTGATCACGCGGACGAGATTCTCCGTTTTACATGAGGGACAGAGCAAAAGAGCGTGCGCGTTGATCGATTGGCGCTCTTCGAATTCGTGGCCGCATTTCTTGCATTTGTACTCGTACGTCGGCATCGTCTATTCCGGGATTACAAGATTACAGGATTGCAAGATTACAAGATTGCAAGATTCCAACATTCCACTATCCCAACATTCCACTATCCCATCATTCCACTATTCCATCGTTCCATCATTCCACTATTCCACTATTCCATCATTCCACTATTCCATCGTTCCATCATTCCACTATCCCATCATTCCACTATTCCACCATTCCCTTCCACTCCTGCTATAACCTGGCAAACCCCCGCCGCATCCGCTCCGCAGCTTTTT
>CAYYHS010000626.1:0-2170 GCA_964471785.1 uncultured Chitinophagaceae bacterium | reverse complement strand
CCGTTTCTGGAAATCTTGAGTTTGTCGGATATGGAATTAATTCCACGACTTTGCGATACACTGAGTACGATCCGAAAAAGAATTTCGCAGGGAAGATCGTTCTCCTGCTCCGAGGGACTCCCCGGGAAAGTGATTCAACCGGTATTTTTGCCGGCAACAGATCTGAAGGCTCGATCTTCGCAAAGAGAATTTACGCCCAGCGGTGCGGCGCGGCTGCGCTTTTGATTGTGGAGGATCTGAACGGAAGGTCGATGAAGGATGCGTTCGAAGAGCGGAAGGACGATCTTATACGGGGCATGATCACGATCCCTCAGCGCGTGCGCCAAAGCATGCCGATGTTCTCGATCAGCAGGGAGCTCGCGGACGAATTGCTGCGTCCGTCCGGAAAGACCGTCGAGAGACTTCAGCATGCGATCGACTCGACCAAAAGACCGGAATCCTTTTCCGTAGAAGGAGCGCGAGTGACGCTTACCTTGACGATGCATCATGAAGACGTCTTGTCCGAAAACGTCGTCGGAATTCTTCCCGGCTCCGACTCATTATTGAAGGAAGAGTATGTGGTTTTTTCGGCTCATCACGATCATCTCGGGAAAAACATCGTGACGGGCGAGATCTACAACGGCGCGGATGATGACGGTTCGGGGACGAGTTCACTTCTTGAGACCGCCCATGCCTTCACGACAATGACGTCAAGGCCGAAACGGAGCATTCTTTTTCTTTCCGTTTCCGGAGAAGAGAAAGGGCTTCTGGGATCGCTCTTCTATACTGAGCATCCGTCGGTTCCCCTGGACAAAACGGTGACGGACCTCAACGTCGATATGATCGGAAGATTCGACCCGGAGCATGAAAAGGTAAACGATACCAATTACGTGTACGTCATCGGGTCTGACAAACTCAGCTCCGAATTGGATTCGATCGGCAGGAAAGCGAACGACGAGAGCGTTCACCTCAACCTGGACTACACGTATGACGACGAAGCCGATCCGCATCAATACTACCGGCGGAGCGACCACTATAATTTTGCAAGGAAGAATATCCCCATCATTTTCTACTTCGATGGGGAACATGCAGACTATCATCAGCCAACGGATAAAGTCGAAAAGATCAATTTTGGGATTCTCACGAAACGTATTAGATTAGTGTTTTACACAGGATGGAAACTTGCATCAGATCCGCTTCGCCCTGCGGTCGACAAGGGAGGATTCACTTCACCCCCCTCCCGGAAGAGATGATCAACGAACAGGACATACGAACGTCCCTGCGCACACAATACCTCGGGCAACGAATCTATACTTTCGACACGATCGATTCGACAAATACGTTTGCCCGGTCGCTGAAAGAAGATGAATGTCCGGACGGGACACTGATCGTTGCCGAAGAACAAACTGCGGGCAAAGGACGGCAGGGGCGCCGATGGCAATCGCAAAAGGGGATGAACCTGCTGTTTACACTCGTGACCCGGCCTCTGCTCGTACATGATAAAGTCCGGGTGCTTCCTTTTGCTGCTGCGCTCGCGGCGGCGGACGGAATCGAGCAGGAGACGAAGTCAGCGATCGAATGCAAGTGGCCGAACGATTTGATGATCGACGGCAAAAAAGTCGCCGGCATGTTGATCGAAACGTCGACACAAAGTGATGCCGTCCTGAATGTGATCCTCGGTATCGGCATCAACGTCAATCAAACCGAGTTCGCCGACGATATTAAACACAAGGCGACGTCGTTAAAGCTGCATTCGCAGCAGGATATCGACCGGGTCCGCCTGCTTTGCGCCATTTTGGCGGAACTAGAGTACCGGTTTGACCAATTGCGTCATTTTTCACCCCAGATACTTCTCGACGAGTGGAAACTGCGAGCAACGATGTTAGGCGCGGAAATTACGCTCGTCGAGCATCGTACCTCGATCAAGGCAAAGGCGGTAGATGTAGCACCAGACGGCGCTCTTGTCATCGAGGAACCCGATGGCACACGCCGTAAAGTGTTTGCCGGCGATGTGTCCATAGTGCAATAGCATATCGGTATATCCCTCGGAAGGGTTCAACGTAAAATCAGAAATGTATTTATCCATCACTAACAAATCAGACTATCATGATACTTGCAGTCGATATCGGGAACACACACACAGTATTCGGGATCTACGATAAGAAGAAACTGCTCGGCGACTGGCGCGTCA
>CAYYHS010000625.1:0-2183 GCA_964471785.1 uncultured Chitinophagaceae bacterium | reverse complement strand
TCAGGGTTTTATAGGTACCATTTACCATTTAACATAATCAATAATCATTTAACTTTTTTGAGGAGCGCACAATGGCAAAGGCCATGACAAAATCCCAGATCTCTGACCACTTTGCGAAGAAATTCGGCCTGAAAAAGAAACAGGCCACAGCTTACTTCGAAGAGTTGGCGAGACTTGCATATGCGGAAGCCAAGAATCAATTTACAATTCCGGGCATTGGCAAGCTGGTTTTGGTCGACCGCAAAGCGCGACAGGGCCGTAATCCAGCCACTGGAGAAATTATCCAGATACCGGCAAAGAAAGTTGTGAAATTCCGCGTTGCGAAGGCCGCAAAAGACGCGATCCTTACGCAGAACTAATTAAGCTTTAGTTTCGTTTGATTCCATGCGACTCCCGCAGGATGTTCTTCTGTCGCAGACGGCGGGGCGCATGGAATTTTTTTATCCCAAAACGTAATACTAAGGTCTTCTATGACAAATCCTTCGGTTTCTGAAGAAGAGGGTAAAAGGCGTGCGATGTCCGCTAAAATTGAAGTCCTCGCAGACATGGAGGATGTTGTGGCGGATCTTATGCAGAAACATGAAGAAAAGAGGGAATTGTGGTTTCCTTCCGATTTTTTGCCCGCTGATGAAAACACGGATGAAAATCTATATCTAACACAGGTGAGGGAAAGAGCGAAGGGAATTCCCTTGAGCGCCCGCGTGGCACTCGCCCTAAACCTGATTACCGAAGAAGGGCTTCCGCATTTTCACCGCTTAATTGCAGTCCATCTGGGAAATGAATCGTTCTGGAAAAATTGGAATTTTTTGTGGACCGCGGAAGAGGACAGGCATGGCAACGTTATTCGAGACTATTGCCGCGATTCGCGGGTCATGAACTTTACGGCAGTGGAAAAAGCGCAATTTCAATACGTGCGTTCGGGGTTCGAGCCGGAGTGGGATAAGGATCCGTACAGAGTATTTGTGTATACTTCGGCGCAGGAACGGGCAACCCAGATTTCGCACGATGGAACCGGTCGAGTATGTGGTACCTATGAGCCGACACTTCAAAAAATTCTGCATTCCATTGCAATGGATGAAGCGCGTCATTACACATTCTATCGATCAGTATTCAGCGAAGTTCTTCGCCGCGATCCGGACGAAGCCCTCGATTCCGCGGCTACTATTTTGCCGAGCATCGATATGCCGGGTCATTCGCTGCGCAATTTTAATGAATATGCAGATGTTGTCCGCCGGTCCGGCATCTATGGGCCACGGGAATACGTTACGATCGTTGAAACATTAATCAAGGCTTGGGGGATCGACACCATGTGCAATCTGAAAGAAAAAGGGAAGAAGGCACAAGACAAGATCCTCGCGATCCCTCAGCGGCTTACCAGGGTAGCGGATTATATAGAGGGGAGAAGCAAGTCTAAAACCTTTGAACTGGAATTTGTCTTCAACAAGGTATTTCAAATGGCATAATAGTTCTTTTTCGGGCAAACTCGCGTGGAGTTCATGCCCGGAATGACTCTTGCCTCACTTTGACCGTGCAGAAGTTGGAAGTTAGAAATCTTTTCCCTATTTTTTGAAGTAAGGGAGCACGGCAAGGGCAGAGTATGAAATACTCAGTTATTTTTTCCATCGTTGCGGTATTGCTTGCCGGATGCGGCAAGAAAAAAGGGCTAGTTACGGAGAACGGAATGAGGTACGAAGTCATCAGAGAAGGAACAGGTCCATCGCCCAAGCGAGGTGATTCGGTGACGGTGAACTATACCGGATGGCTTGAGGATGGAACGAAGTTCGACAGCTCTCTCGACCGCAATCAGCCGTTCACGTTCAAGCTTGGTGTCGGCCAAGTAATCCAGGGTTGGGATGACGGGGTCGCGACGATGAGCGTTGGCGGCATCTCAAAATTTTTCATTCCCCCGGAGCTCGGATACGGCAGCAAAGGAGCCGGCGGAGTAATACCTCCAAACGCTAACCTCATCTTCGAAGTCGAGCTCCTCTCCGTCAAGAAATAGTAACCTCCAGGCGGGATCCCCCATGGCTAAGCCATTTCTCATGATCCACATCCGACCGGGCAAATGCGATTATTGCGGATGCTGCGTCGGGGTCTGTCCGGAAGACGCAATCGAACTCCAGGAATCAAAAATAGCAATCATTGAAGAGCGATGTACGAACTGCCGTAAATGCGTCTGGGCA
>CAYYHS010000624.1:0-2185 GCA_964471785.1 uncultured Chitinophagaceae bacterium | reverse complement strand
TCTCCATCGGACTAATCATGCAACGATCCTTTCAAGAGAACTACCCGGTATACTTCAGGAAAGATCCTGGTTGACCCCACTGACCCAACTCGTACCGAAACTTGATGCTTTTGTCGATGACAATTTCGCCGTCGTCGTTCAACGTTATCTCAGCGCGCTCCAGCGGCCGCGGAGTCGGGCCCTCAAAATTAACTCCACTTTTGTAGTAGCCGCTTCCGTGACATGGGCATTTAAATTTATTTTCAGCGGAGAGCCAGCGGGGTGTGCAGCCGAGGTGCGTGCAAATTGCGATGAGGGCGTAGAACCCTTCCTTCTCACGCACGATCCAAATCCGTTGGGTATCCTTGTACTGCTCGTTCACCTCGCCTATCACATAGTCGCTCGGCAATCCGGCCTTGAACTTGCTAGGGGGTTCAAACAGGACGCGGGGGAACATATACCGGAGCGAGCCAATTGTCGAAATCGCTAGGAAACTCAAGAACGAGAGCCATCCAGCATACGACACAAAACTTCTCCTCCCCATCCGCCAAATCCCCGGATCGTTCTCCGGAGCTCGGTCTTGTTTTGGCTTCTTGGGGATGGGTGTTGCAGAAATCTGGGATTGGGCTCCTGCCGGTGGCGCCGGTGCCGGCCGTTCTTGAGGCGGGACCGCTTGGGGCGGAGTGGTCAATTCGTCTGACATCGGAATATCCTACCGGAAAATGTGAACATCAAAAATTTTTGCCTGGGGATGGAAAAGCGCCACACTCAAGCTGCTGCGGCAACAGCAGTCTCTTCTTCGCGTTTCACCATATCGATAACCTCCCAGGGACAATACTTCGCGCACAGCTTGCATCCGATGCATACTTCTTCGTCAACAATCACAATGCCGTTGACGTTTGCATGGGTGTTGTCTTTGGGATTTTCAGGTCCGGGAACTTTGTAGAGGCAATCAACGGGGCAGAACTCAATGCAGACTTCACAGCCTGTACATCCTTCCGGATGAACGATCGCAACAAGAGGCGATTTCTTTTTCTTCTTCGGCGCCGCAACAGGAACTGCCTGTGGCGAGGCCGTCGCGATTTCCGACATATTGATTAATTCGGGATAATTCTGGCGTCTTTTGCAAGGACCTCGAAAATCGGCAAATCATCGAGGCGTGATCTGTTCGAGGTTCTTGCGCCTCGAACGTTTCAACAAAAATATATCAAAATATGTTCCGTTTGTCAATAAGAAAAATGTTCTTCTGAATCGTTTATAGATTTTTATTCGTCGAACATCTCCTGAAGAATGCATAACTGTTGAATATGTCAACGACAACCCGTATCATTAAACAATTTTCGTTTACTATTCGTTGCAACATTCTGCCCAGGAGTCCCACTTATGAAGCTGTCCATACTCCTTTTCCTCATTCCGGCGATGGCTCTTTCACAGCTTGAAAAGGAGACTCACTTGGCAAATATTAAGCAGATTACCTTTGGCGGACTGAACGCCGAGGCATACTTTTCTGCCGATGGTTCAAAGCTGATATACCAGGCAGCAAAAGGGGGCTATCCTTGCGACAGAATGTTTACGATGAATCTTGATGGGAGCAACGACACCCTTGTGAGCACCGGTACCGGAAGAACTACGTGTGGCTATTTCTTCCCGGACGGCAAGAGAATCATCTATGCATCCACACACCTTGGAGGACCTGGCTGCATGCCAGACCCGGATCGATCAAAAGGCTATGTTTGGGCGGTGTTTCATACTTACGACATTTTCTCTGCTAACGCCGATGGCTCCGACCTGCGGCGGCTTACCAACACGGACGGATATGATGCTGAAGGGACCATCTCTCCGGATGGCAAGACCATCGTCTTTACTTCGGCAAGAGATGGAGATCTCGAGATTTATACGATGAATGCGGACGGGACAAATCAGACAAGATTGACCTACGACAAAGGCTACGACGGGGGCGCATTCTTCTCCCCCGACGGAAAGCAGATCGTCTATCGGGCTCACCACCCATCGACTCCGGAAGATCAAAAGGAAGGTGAAGAGTTGCTTGCCCGGGATCTGGTGAAGCCGACTCAGATGGAAATCTTTCTCATGAATGCCGATGGCAGCAACAAACGCCAGATTACGAACAACGGTGCAGCAAATTTCGCACCTTACTTCACACCGGACGGACAGAGAATTATTTTTTCTTCGAACGTGAACGACC
>CAYYHS010000623.1:0-2187 GCA_964471785.1 uncultured Chitinophagaceae bacterium | reverse complement strand
TCCATGCCCGGCGGCGTTGGATTGTTTTCCGGCAAATGATGGAATATATGGGCGTTGACATGCGGCGCGTAAAATTTTCGTGGGTCTCCGCCGCCGAAGGCGCAAAGTGGGCGCAGGTTGTGAACTCGGCCGTTGCAGAAATTCGCGAACTCGGCCCTTCGGAAGCATTTCAATCGATGACGCGGGAAGTCGCATAAATATTCATTCGGAGTGGATACTCTCCTCTCCGCTGACGAAAGAAGAGCAATGCAAGCGTTACATCAAAAAGCAAAGGAACTCCTGGAATCCGGCAAGGCGAAGGTGATCATCGGCTACGGAAATGGAAGCGGCGATAAAGTTCGCCCCGTTTTCGTCCGCGGTGTCGGTGAGATCCAACAGCTTGTGTGGGATCAGCGATGCCGGCAGAATCTCGCCGTCTATCTCTTCAAACCGGAAATCAAGAAGATGGGAACACCGGCCATTGTTGCAACGCCGGTTGTGGTCCGATCGATCGTCCAATTGATTGCCGAAAAACAGATCAAAAGCAGCGGCCTCATCACGCTGGTTGTGGAAGAGCACGCTGTTATGGAACTAGCGGATGATGTCTCCCTCGAAACGTATGTCGCAAGCCACCCTATTCTCTTTCCGCCCCACGTGAACAAGGAGATTGACTCCCTCGCAGCCATGTCGGTAGAAAAGCGATTTGCATTCTGGCAGGAAGAATTGTCGCGATGCTTCAAATGTTACGCATGCCGTTCATCGTGCCCGCTCTGCTATTGCGACCGATGCATCACAGAATGCAATCAGCCGCAATGGGTAGACGTCGCACCGCATGCGCTTGGAAATTTTGAATGGCACATCAACCGTGCAATGCATCTTGCCGGAAGGTGCGTCCAATGCGGATCGTGCAATATCGCCTGCCCGGTGGGGATCCCCATCTCGCTGCTGACCATTGAAGCAACACGCATCGTCGAGCGGGAATTCGGACAGTATGCCGGAACTCACTGCAATGCACCGGCAGCTTTGTCCTCCTTCCGCGTGGAAGACAAAGAGACATTTATTCTGTAGAGAGCGCCGCGACAATATGAACATATATTCTCTTTCACACGAAAACTTGCTGAAATTCCTGGCTGCGCTCAGGGCAGCGGGAAAAACCGTCTATGCTCCGCAGCGCAAAGGAGAGAAACTGTTCTTTGCCCCGCTTGAAGATGTACGCGCTGTCGTGTTCGACTATTTCCAGACGACGGAATCGCCGAAAGAATTGCTCTTCCCAAAATACCAAAAGCTGATCTCGTTCGACTTTGCGGGAGGAGAGCTGCAGGTGAAGGATCACGCGACGACGACGGTACCCGAACGTGTGCTCTTCGGCTCCCGTCCCTGTGATGCGTCGGCATTGCAGAGGCTCGCGGAGTTCTTCGCTCGCGACATTTCCGATACATTTGTGGCGCAACGACAGAAGGCGTTGACTGTCATCAGCGTGAGCTGTACCAAGGCAGATGGCGACTGCTTCTGCACTTCGGCCGGCACTTCACCCGGCGATTCGACAGGAAGCGATATTCTGCTCACACCCATTGAGAGCGGGCGTTATTTCGTGGAATGCCTTTCGGAAAAAGGGGACGCGCTGGTGGCATCACACAAAGAATTGTTCGAGCAAAGTACGCCCGTCGAAAAAGAACGATACTTGCCGAAGATTGAAAAGACCTTTTCGCATGAAGAGATCGCCAGGAAGCTCGCGCGAGCATTCGGCAATGAAATCTGGAACAGCGCATCATTACGCTGTATTGGGTGCGGCGCATGCGCCTTTGTCTGCCCGATGTGTTCGTGCTTCGACATCCAGGATGAAGGCACCTACAAGAACGGGGACCGCGTGCGATGCTGGGATTCATGCGGCTTCTCGTTGTTTACCCAGCACACCTCCGGGCATAATCCGCGCCCCATTCAAAGCGACCGCTGGCGCCAGCGGGTGATGCACAAGTTCTCTTACCAGCCGCAACAGTATGATTTGCTCGGCTGTGTCGGCTGCGGACGCTGTTCACGGGCGTGTCCGGCAGACATGAACCTGAAAGAACATCTGCAGGAAATTGCAGCAAGAGTCGAAGTTGCTTAATTGTTGCTAAGAAAGAAATCGAAATAGGATCATGCAGACAGCCAACACGTATAATCCGTATTTGATGCGGATCGACAAAATCACCGATGAAGCTCCGGGCG
>CAYYHS010000622.1:0-2192 GCA_964471785.1 uncultured Chitinophagaceae bacterium | reverse complement strand
CGCAGACCACATCGGTATTAAAACGGTAGATCCCTTCATCGGGCCGAGCAACTACTTCACCCTGGATGTCGCCGATTTCATCGGAGAGGAACCCGCTCTCGACGACCTTGCTGACTTCACAAAATATTGCAGCAAATTTATCGGCACACTCAGCATTCCGGGCATTAAGAACGGTCTTGACGTAACCACGGAAACGGTTGTCTCCGTGGGGAAGAAGTATCTCAACGCTGTGAAGGAAGCGGGCAAGATCTACCGGTACATCGCTTCCCGGAAGGGGAAAGAAAACTTCATCACTGAAGTATCGACCGATGAGACGAATACTCCTCAGTCGCCCGTGGAGCTCTTCTTTGTCCTTGCCGCACTGTCAAGAGAACAGGTTCCTCTGCAAACCGTCGCTCCGAAATTCACGGGGCAATTTCTCAAAGGGGTTGACTACGTCGGCGATGTTGCGCAATTTGCCCGGGAGTTTGAACAAGATGTTGCAGTCATTGCTCACGCAATCAAGGAATTCGGCTTACCCGAGACGCTCAAGATCAGCATCCATTCCGGAAGCGACAAATTTTCTATTTACCCGGTAATCAATAAAACGATTAAAAAATTCGATGCAGGCTTACATCTCAAAACGGCAGGGACAACATGGCTTGAGGAGGTGATCGGTCTTGCAAAGTCGGGCGGCGACGGTCTCGTTGTCGCAAAAGAGATTTACGCTCAGTCATATCTTCGCTTCGATGAGCTTGCAAAGCCGTATCTCACGGTGATTGACATCCCGATGGAGAAGCTGCCGACGCCGGCGGTGGTCAACAAATGGGGAAGCGCCGATTTTGTTCTCGCGCTGCAACACGATCCGACGTGCCCACGATACAGCACTGCGTTCCGACAACTGGTTCACATTGGCTTTAAGGTGGCAGCAGAAATGGGGGATCGGTTTACCGATTTGCTCGACGCATCGGCCGGCACAATCAATGATGGCGTTACCGAGAATATCTACGAACGCCACCTTCGCCCGATCTTTCTCGGCAACGATTGATCGCAATTCCAACGGTAATGGTTTTGACCGGAACCCGAGCGGTCATATGATTGGTTTCAGGATCTTCAACAAAGAATAAGGAGTAATCGATGAGCAATGGTTTGAAAATTCAATCCGGCGGTGCATTAGACCTGGTATCGCTTGGAGCGTTGGTTCACAGGCTGGACCCCGGGGTGATTCCCTTCAGAAAAGCGACGGAATGTCAGATTCACACAAGCGGCGGAGAATTCAATGTCGCCGCAAATCTGGCAGATTGTTTTCGTTTGAATACCGGCATCGTCACTGCAATGGTCGAGTATCCGATCGGCGATCTTATTGCAGAGCGGGTGCGGGCAATGGGCGTGAAACCGTTCTACAAGAAATTTAAACACAATGGGGTTAACGGACCGAACATGGCCGCAGTGTACAGCGATCGAGGCCAGGGCGTGAGAGCTCCCGTTGTCTTCTACAACCGTTCGAACGAAGCTGCCGCACAATTGAAGCCGGGCGACTTCGACTGGACTTCAATTTTTGCGGGAGGCGTTCGCTGGTTTCACAGCGGAGGCATTTTTGCAGCACTTTCCCAAACCACAGGAGAACTCATTATTGAGGGGATGAAGGCGGCGAAGAAGGCTGGGGCGATTGTCAGTTTCGATTTGAATTTCCGTGAGAAGCTTTGGAATATTTGGGGAGGTGAGAAAAAAGCAGTCGAGGTGATCGCTCGGATCGTTGAGAATGCCGATGTTCTTGTAGGAAACGAGGAAGACCTCCAAAAGGGGTTAGGCATCCCCGGTCCTGAGGTTGCGTCAAAATCAAAACTTGACCCGAGTGCCTTCTTCGGCATGATCGACAAAGTTATCGCAAAGCATCCGCAAGTGAAAGTTGTAGCGACGACACTTCGGGAAGTTCATTCGACCAACCGCCATAGCTGGAGCGCGGTAGCATGGATAGACGGAAAAACCTATTCTGCGCCAACGTGTGAATTGGACGTCCTGGATCGGGTTGGAGGCGGAGATGGGTTCGCCAGCGGATTTTTTTACGGCTTGTTGACGGGAGAATCGCCGGAGGAAGCAGTCAAACTCGGCTGGGCGCACGGAGCACTTTTAACGACATTTCCCGGCGACACAACGATGGCAACCGTTGAACAGGTCCGTGCATTCGCAAAAGGGGGATCGGCCCGTATCCA
>CAYYHS010000621.1:0-2193 GCA_964471785.1 uncultured Chitinophagaceae bacterium | reverse complement strand
TATTTTATGCCATCTTCGCGGAGATAACCATCGTGAATGCGTTTTAGCTTGGTCCCTTTCTCGGGGCATCGCAAGATATCGTCAAACCATGTTGGATAACTCATTGTCTGCGTCCTAAACTGTCGGTCATCGGCCCATGGTGTCTGTTAAAAAGGGGACGCTGCAAGTTGCAGCGGCGAACCCGTCGAGCGCCTTCCGCTAGATCCCGCACCTCTTGCCGGGAGCGGCTTGTTAGACGGCGGGCGCTCGGTTCCGAATCGGGCGAAGAAAGTCTCCCTCAATCTTGATATTACATTTTGAGAAACTCTAGCAATTTGTACATCAGGATAGCAGGCCAAACAACAGCTTTAAGAAAACCGAGCACGCCTTCCCAGAAGCTTGATGAGTGTTGAATGAAATAGACCGCTGCACCAACGAATGACAAGAAGTAGATTCCCCCAAAGGCACTGTTGTGTTTCATTCCGTCGTTCCTTCGATTTTCGTTCATGTAATGGACCCTGTCGTTTATGATTGATCTGTTCTTACCGATCATTGTCTGAATTAAGCAGCCATGGCTGAATGACGGACCAGACCTCCCGCCCAGAAACCGCACGCACGACTGGTTAGCCAGCGGCTAGACAATTAATACGGATCTCTGACGTAGTAGAAATGAGAAAGCTCAGTTTCCCTCCCCGTCAGGTGGAGCGTGTCGTTTCCGCGGAAGAGCACAAATTGACTGTCAGGGAAATCTTTGTTCGTCCAGTGAATCATAAAGACCTCTTTCCGTCCGCCAAGTTTGTTCGACTTAGAAAGGGTAAATGGAAGTTGTCGCAATAAAGTATCATTACGATAGAATTGAGCAGTGTCATTTTCCTGAAAGATAACTCGTGCTGAATAACCCGACATCTCTGGTGTATGGATAGATCCGGTCCATTCACCTTGTGTCTTGACCCATCGCCAAGAGCCATAGACCGAAACATTCCGGTCCGCATTTAACGGACTACACTGGCATCCCAGCGTGACGATAGATGCCAGGAAAAAGAGACTCAATCGGCTTGATGTAATCATTGTCATAATCTAAATCAGTGTGACTCTGGCCTCCCAATACCATATTTATTATTGGAAGCGGCACCAGTTGCAGACTGATTCATTCGTAGCGAGGACGAGAGAGCCAAGTTCATTTCTTCAGTATCAGCGATTTTCTTGAGCGATATGTTGCGTTGCCCATTCATCGTTGTGATGTTCAAATGATGATCTTTAATTTCGATGTCTACTATATCATTCCATATAAAGCGAAAACGAGAAAACGGACCTGTCCTGAGCGTAAATCCGGAGTCTGAAATCGTCAGTCTATGGAAAAGATTGATTGGCTCGATAATGGAAAGCGCTTTAAGGATAATTAAGACTGAAACGGCAAAGTACAAGTGAGCTGGTTGAAAACCTTTCAAAGGTTTATACATTGTTGCAGCATTGAGCATCAGCACGATTCCAGAGACGAGATCATACCATTGGATCTTCTGATGTAGGTGTTGTTTCAAGGAACGCCACTCTCTCAGCCCGAATATTACCACCAATCCGCCTGAGAGAATGTTTATAAAAGTAAGATAGCCACCGGCGCCATCTTTCAGGGAAGTGAGGCCGGTAACCAAGAGAGCCGCGGCAGGTGCAAGATCGTTAATCAGGAGAATTTTCTTCCTGTTTGCGGATAGCTCCAGTTTGATGACACGCTTCACAGATGCCTTAATGAGTGATTGCTGATTACGTGTTGCACTCTAACGAACGGGAGAACCAACGCTTCCTAGCGGGAAGCTCTTTCTTAAACTTCAAGACGATTATTTCGTAACCCTTATCACCAATAGAACAAGGGAGATAACCAACGAAAGCGATGATATCGTCAATGCAAGCAATACTCTATTGGAAATGATTTTTGCTGCAATTGAAAGTTCGTTTATCTGAACCGCAATTTTGTCAATCAGGTCTGCTTGTTCAACTTCGTTTTGTTCCAGCAGCCTTATTCTTTTATCCAATTGTTCCAATGAGACTCTGCGATGTTTACCGCTCTCGTTCAACTCGCTGCCGAAGTACATGTTGACCTTTTTGAGAATCTTCCCGCCGGCTTCGACTATGATGGGACTGTACTTCAAAATCGTATCCCAAGGTATTAACGAAAGAATTGCAAGTACGCCCATTGGAGTATCCTTTGTTTTTGTTAAA
>CAYYHS010000620.1:0-2193 GCA_964471785.1 uncultured Chitinophagaceae bacterium | reverse complement strand
ATCAACAAATACCTTGCGCAATTCTCAAACGTGGGTCCTATCTTCCGAAAGGAGCTCCGCTCGTACTTCAACTCGGCAGTTGCTTATGTGGTCATCGTTGTATTCCTGGCAATTGTGGGTTGGTTTTTTACGAGCAGTCTGTTTCTAGTGAATGTCGCTTCGATGCGGACCATGTTCGAAGTGGTTCCGGTGGTCTTCCTGTTCATTATTCCCGCGGTCACGATGAGGCTGTTGTCGGAGGAAAAGAAGGCCGGTACCATAGAACTATTGACGACGAAGCCGCTTTCCGACACCGAAATCGTACTCGGAAAATTTCTGGCTGCTTGGGCATTAGTTGGGCTCGCGTTGCTGCCAACTCTTCTCTACTATATCACCTTAGCATCCCTGGGAACCATCGATAACGGCCCCGTTATTGGCGGCTATTTCGGTTTGATGCTTATGGCAGGGGTCTACGTTTCGATAGGACTATTTGCCTCAAGTCTTACCGACAACCAGGTGGTAGCATTCATCCTCGGTTTTATATTTGTGTTCGCAATCTACATGCTGGATAAGGTCCTGTTTTATGTGCCGGAATGGATGACGACCACGATAGAATTTCTCGGAATTGACTACCATCTGTCGAATATTGCCCGCGGCGTGATCGATTCCAGGGATATTATCTATTTCTTTTCGATGCTCGGATTTACCTTGCTCCTTTCGGTTGGATCGCTGCAAAGAAGGAATTGGTAGGACGCCGGATTAAGGGAACATTGGAATGGTGGAATTGCAAGTCGTGATCTTTAGAGTTATTTGGTATTGAGTCGCTGAATTTCTAGTATGGACAAAAGGAAATGAAGACCACTAAAAGAAATCAGGCAATCGTGCGCGCACTGCTGGTGCTCGGCATTCTCGTCGTCATTAACATCATCTCAATTAGACTGTTTGGCCGGTTGGATCTCACCAAGCAGAGAGTATATACTCTTTCGGAAGCGAGCAAGAAACTTGTCCGGTCCTTTGACGATCGCGTCACGGTGAAGGCGTATTTTACAGAGGACCTTCCTGCGCCATATAATAACAACCGGCGGGAAGTTCTCGATATGCTGAACGAGTATAAAGCTTACGCGGGTGGAAATCTACAATACGAGTTTATCAACCCGGAGGGAGATAAGGGAGAACAAGAAGCGCGCCTTGCGGGGATACCTCCGGTTAATGTCCAGGTCGTAAAGGAGGATAAATTCGAGGTGAAGCGTGCCTACCTTGGACTCGTCATGATGTATGAGGACAAGAAAGAGACTCTGCCGGTCATTCAAAACCTCGGTTCGCTCGAATATGATATCAGCAGCGCGCTCAAACGGCTGACTACTCGCCAGAAGAAACATATCGGCTACACTACCGGCCACGATGAGACGGATCTCTCTACGATGAAACAAGCGTACGAGATACTCACCTCTCAATACGATGTGAGTCCTGTAAACCTCACTGCCGGCGCCGCCGTGCCCGCTGACCTTGCTGCACTTCTCGTGATTGCTCCTCAGAAGAAGTTCAACGATTCATCCAAGTATCAGATCGACCAATATCTGATGCGTGGAGGGAGAATCGCATTTCTCATCAACAAAGTAAATGCAAGCCTTCAGTCCCAGTACGCTCAGCCGATGGATCTGAACCTGGACGATCAGTTTGGTCAATACGGCGTACGCATCAATTCCGACCTCGTGCGCGATGCCCAGTGCGCCTCTGTCAGCGTCGTGCAGCAACAAAGCGGGTTCATGATGCAGAGCCAGATCCCGTTTCCTTACATGCCGATGGCATCGACATTCAACAAAGAGAATCCGATCGTTAAGGATCTGCAAAACGTAATATTCTATTTCACGAGCTCGCTCGACACAAGCTCGGCTGCATCCAAAAGTCTCAAAGCACAGGTTCTTATCCGTTCTTCGAACAAGAGCGGGCATCAGTCCGGATTCATTGCTATTGATGCATTTCATCGATATACCGCCGACGAGCTTTCAGAATCTGGCATTCCACTGGCAGCGGTGGTGAGCGGTTCATTCAAGAGTTTTTACTCGGACAAGCAGCCGCCGGCCGGTCTCGTAACGGCTTCGTCCCCACTGACGACGAGCCCGGAGACAAGGATTGTGGTCACTGGTGACGGCGATTTCATGAAAGATGACCTTGCCCGAAATCCCGGCAATCTCACCTTCTTTGCAAATATCG
>CAYYHS010000619.1:0-2195 GCA_964471785.1 uncultured Chitinophagaceae bacterium | reverse complement strand
CCCCACCAGCTCTCCAGGGTTATCGCACGTTCGGCCGGCATCCTAAAGATTGATACGGCTTCGGAGGGAATTGAAGTGATTGCACGCAGGTCAAGGGGCACTCCACGAATCGCGAATCGATTGCTGAAACGCTGCCGTGATTTTGCAGAGGCCGATTCAGCTCTGGCCAAACATAAACAAGTAATAACGAGAGAGGTCGCCGAGTACTCATTGCGGGCTCTCGAAGTAGACGACCTTGGACTTGACGAGATGGATAAGCGGATCTTGCGTACAATTATCGAAAAGTATGCCGGCGGACCTGTGGGGGTTGGCTCGCTCGCAGTTGCTGTCGGAGAGGAGCCAGGCACGATCGAAGAAGTCTATGAGCCTTTCTTGATTCAAGAAGGCTTCATCAAGCGCACCCCCCGCGGCCGGGAAGCTACCGAAATAGCATACCGGCATTTTGGAATCCTAAAGAATTCATCCTCTCAGGAAACACTGTTCTAGCTATCGGTCAATCACGCCGACCCGTTTTGGGCTTGTGAATCGGCACAGCGGATTACGCCTCTCACACTTCCCCCACTATGATGCACCTGACATGAATTCTTCCTAATATTTTCTGCTGGAAATTGAGGCGGAAAATTGGCACTATAGGGAAAGAATTCGGCAATACCTTGATATGGAAGAAAGAATGTCATGCCCGCGAAGGCGGGCATCTATCCCTGCAGTTAAGAAGAAATAATCGGATTCCCGCTGGAGTCTATCCCGTGTTTCTAACGGGACGGGAATGACAGAGTAAGACGCTTCCTTGAGTTACCGAAAACTATTGAACAGTAAAACATTACGGTGATAGTTATGCCCCTCGACAAAGACCTGCAGTCGGTCCAGGAAGTCCGCGAGCTGCTCACAAAGGCCAAAGAAGCGCAGCTCGCTTTTCACGCCTATTCTCAGGAGCAGGTAGACACTATCGTCAGGGCGATGGTGGATGCCGGCTTTACCGAAGCTGCGCGGCTGGGGCAAATGGCTCACGAGGAAACCGGGTTCGGCAAACCCGAAGACAAGAAGATAAAAAATGAGTTCGCCACAAAACGAGTTTGTGAGTCGATTAGGGATTTAAAAACCGTCGGTGTCATTCGAGAGGACAAGGAGAAGAACATCATCGAAATCGGCGAGCCGATGGGAGTCGTCGCAGCGTTGATTCCTTCTACCAACCCCACTTCGACTGTTATGTTCAAAGCGATCATCTCTGTGAAAGGGCGGAACGGCTTTGTCGCAAGTCCTCATCCCCGCGCAGCAAAATGCACGCTTGAAGCCGCACGAGTAGTTGCCGAGGCAGCGGAGCGCGCGGGAGCGCCGCAGGGACTTATCGCATGCATGTCCCTCCCCTCGATCGAGGGAACAAACGAATTGATGAGACATAAGTTAACAGCAATTATTCTCGCCACCGGCAGCAATCCGATGGTGCGGGCTGCTTATAGTTCCGGCAAACCGGCGCTGGGCGTTGGCTCAGGAAATGTCCCTGCTTTTATCGAACGAACGGCAAACATCAAAAAAGCAGTCGCCGACATTGTGTCCGGAAAAATGTTTGATTGGGGAGTGCTCTGCTCGACGGAGTCAGGAGTGATTGTCGACTCTCCCGTGAAGAATCAGGTGCTCGATGAATTCAAAAAGCTAAAAGCCTACTTCGTCAATCCGGAAGAAAAGGAAAAGTTAAGCAAGACGATGTTCGATCCATCGGGAGCGATCAATCCCGACGTCGTCGGCAAGTCGCCTGCATTCATCGCGCAGAAAGCCGGCTTTACTGTCCCGCCAGACACTTCCTGCATAATCGCGGAGTTGCCGGCCGTTGGAAAGGAATACCCCCTTTCTCGAGAAAAACTTTCTCCCGTTCTCTCGATGTTCACAGTTGACGGGTGGCGCGAAGGATGTGAGCGTTGTATTGAAATGCTGGAGTTCGGCGGACTCGGGCACACGATGGTGATCCATTCATCCGACCGTGACATCATCATGAAATTTGCCCTGGAAAAACCGGCGTGCAGAATTCTCGCCAATACCCAAGCTGCACTTGGCGCTGTCGGTTACACGAATGAACTGCTTCCTTCGATGACGCTAGGACCGGGAACATTCGGAAAATCCATCATCTCGGAAAACGTGTCGGCGAAACATCTCATCAACATCAAGAGGCTGGCGTTTGAGACAAGACCGATTAATAAGGA
>CAYYHS010000618.1:0-2198 GCA_964471785.1 uncultured Chitinophagaceae bacterium | reverse complement strand
CCTTCGACTCAGCCGGGACGAGTCGTCCTGAGCAAGCGGAGCGCGTCGAAGGATGACGTCGCGTCTTCGCTTAGGGTGACTCTTTTTATTCCCATTGCCAGAAACAAATGACCCCACTACCGGACCGCTACTGATCCTGTCACTTTGGACATTGAGAAGCACTCTTCGCAAAAATGGGGGTGAATTCAATAGACAAAGTGATGGCATCACTGCGCGCATTATTCCAGCGGCTGGTCCATGAGCTTAAACGTCCCCCAGTGTTGAAAATCGAAGTGCCACCACTCGGTCCGCATCAAAAGAAATCCATGACGAACCATAATCTTCTCGAGCAGAGTTCGATTCCTCAAAACGGTACCGGACAATTCCGTATAGTCGCAATGAGCTCTCTCGGTAAAGTCGTCAAATGGGGTAGGCATTTCAAGTTCGCGACCCCGGGAATCGACCAGCGTGAGGTCGACCGCAGCACCCCGATTATGGCGCGAGCCCTTCGATGGGTTTGCCACATACCGGTCATCAGGAACTGCCGCCCACAATTTCTTCTGGATCGAAAGAGGCCTGTAGCCATCGAATATTTTGAGACCTAACCCAAGAGGTCTCAATTCATTTTGGACGGCACTTAAACTTTCTGCCGCCACGCGCCGAAGCAGGCATCGGGCAACGGGATACAGTGTGCGGTGAGTGAAGTTCCTGTCGGTGGCGTACCGGATGTCGAGAGCGATCGTCGGGTTGATGGTCAGGATGTCGACCAGATCGTTTGGAGATTTATCCTGGGAGGGGGACTCGGAGAAACTTAGTATGCTCAATGCCGTCGCGAGGAGGCAGGATCCGGTAATGCGAGCTATGGCTGATTGTTTTCGCATGATCTCTCCGGTACAGCCGTCAGACCACTTCCGTGAACCGGATTTAAGAGACGAACACTTTAGCGACTTCGAGCATTATCGACGGCTTGTTCCAGAGTGCCACCCGAAATATTCCACCAAGCGTACGTTTCTCTTCCGGGAGCTTCAGGGCGCTTTCGCATATGGAATTTAGCGTGTCGTCGGAAAAGCCGGCTATTGCCTCTTTGATATTATAGAAGACCTCATGCCGCCATCCTAGCCTTTTGTTCCAGCGTTTTTCGTATTCGACAAGATGCGACAGTTGGCCTTTTGCTGTTGCTTCCGCCGCAACCTGTCCCCCGATCATGCCCCCGATCATGCCGCTTATGATTCCCCCTCCCGAAACGGGGTTCACCTGATGTGCGGCATCGCCGACAAGAATGACATTGTTGGCAACGATTCGGCTGCACGTCTTCGCACACGGAACGCCCCCGGCAATATGTGTGAGAACAGCGGCGCGAGGAAACTTCTTCTCGACGAATTCCTGCAGGAATTTAATTGCCGATTTTTTCTTCGCCTCCTCTACACTTAACCCGAGTCCGACGTTTGCGGTGTTCTTCCCTTTTGGGAACACCCAAAGATACCCTCCCGGGGAGACTTCATCGCCGAAGTAGAAATCCAGCACGTCCTGTTCGACGCCGATCCCCGAGATTGTCATCTGCGCACAACTCTCCATATCGCGGATATGACATGTCGTGTCGATACCCGCCCATTTTCCCACGCGCGATTCAACTCCGTCGGCGGCGATCACGACTTTGCAGCGAATCTCCACCTTGACATCTTTGATCAATGCTTTGACGCCGATCGCCGCGCCGTTGCCGTCTTTCAGGAGGTCGTAGACGTACGCCTTTGTCACGACTTCGGTTCCCTCGACGGCGGCAAGTTTTGCAAGCTCGTAGTCAAAGATTCGCCGCTCAAGGACGTAGCCGGTTCCGTCGAGACGCGGAACAACGCTCTTTCCGTTTGGAGCGACAAGACGGAATTTCGTTACCGTCGATGCGATCCATTTGGGGTCCGGTTGTATAAACTGGACCACGCCTTCGTGGCTCACCGCTTCGCCGCAACGGACCGGATAGCCGACATCCCGGTCTTTTTCAAGCATCAGAACGGAGGCACCTCCGGCTGCAGCATATCGAGCCGCAGTCGAACCGGCCGGTCCCGCCCCGACAACAATAACGTCGTAGTCTTGTTTCACTTCAATGAGTGTGCGAATTGAAAATCATCTAACGCGGAAATCTCTTTCGGCAGATTTTGTATCCCTTCGCGATGAAACTCGATCACTTCCCAGGGGCATGCCCAGACACATTTACGGCAGTTCGT
>CAYYHS010000617.1:0-2199 GCA_964471785.1 uncultured Chitinophagaceae bacterium | reverse complement strand
TCTTTGCCTGGATCGTGGCACCGACGACATACGGCGTTTGCAAACTTGCCGCAATTCCGCAGACCACATCTTTCCCGTTAACCTTCATTTTATTGATGTCCTTAACCCCTCCTCCTTCACTATCTTCCGCTCCCTCCTGAGCGCGAAACATAGCCTTCTTACCCCCGGCTATGATTCCCTGCACCATCTCTGGGTGCACGCCGAAGGTAGGCGGGCATTCTGCAGCATCTAGGACTCCCAGCCGCCCGCTCGTTCCGGCTCCTACATAGATTAACCTTCCCCCATTTTTAAATGATTCGACCACAATTTCAGCTGCTTTGGCAATGTAGATGATTTCGTTTTCAACAGCGGAAGCGACTCGCTTATCTTCTTCATTTATGATTTTTAGGATTTCGGGTATTGACTGCGTGTCGATATCCATTGTCAGTGGATTTCTTTGCTCTGTGGTCAAATTCAATAGTCGGTCGAAAAGCGCCGGTTGTGTGCTCACATTGTCACCTTTTAACATTTTCAACAACGATAAATTTTTTATCGCTATTCTGAAGCAACTCGCTTCCCTTAAAAGTCAGAGCCATGGAATGAATTTTCACCCCGGGAAAACGCCTTAGGGTTTTCTCTATTTCGACTTCCGTGTTACCGCCTTTCATCGTGATAAGAGCCGGCGAGTTTGAAATAGTTATGTTTTCGGATTTCGCGCGTGAGGCCTCTGGAGCATTACTCTTTTTTAGAAAAGGCATTCCCCAAGCTACTAAGTTCTCCAAGCCAGAAACGGCTCTTGCAATAACGGCATCAAAAGTTCCCTGGTATGCGGTCCCCTTGTTCAAGTCTTCGGCCCTGGAACAGACAACTGATACATTTGGCAATTCAAGCGAAGCTACCATATCTTCAACTGCCTTGGTTTTTTTTCGAATCGAATCCAGGAGAACAAAGGTGGCATCGGTCTGAACAATGCTTAGAGGAATGCCCGGCAACCCGCCTCCGGTTCCCAGATCAAGGATTTTTGAATCTGCCGCGAACTCGACCTTAAACAAAAATGCAAGAGAAAGCAAGATGTGATTCAACCATAGACTTTCCACGTCCTTTCGAGAGACAAGATTAATACTCTTGTTCCACCTCTTCAGAAGATCAACGTATTGGCTGAGCTTTTGAAGTTGTATATCCGTTATTGTTATGTTATTTTTTTGAGCCAGCGAGCGAAGCCAAATCTCATCATTCGTCAACGTCAATTACTTTCCCTCTATGGTTCCACGTGAAACATTTGATAAAGGCTTATTTTTTAAGGTAAACAGATAAGACAGAGATATCTGATACTGTTACGCCAGAGATTCTTGATGCTTGTCCGATGGAGATTGGTTTTACCTTCCGAAGCCGTTCCTTCCCTTCGGTGCTCAGTGACTTGATGTTTGAGAAGTCAAAGTCTTCCGGTATCTCAAAACTCTCAAACTTTGCAGACTTGCTTATTTGATCAAGCTCCCTCTTGATATAGCCGTCATACTTAATATCAATTTCGACTTGCTCGCTTACGCCTTTGATAGATAGTGCTCGTCTTGCTTCTTCACTTTCAATCAGAAGCAACATTTCATCAATCGTAATTGATGGTCTCTTGAGAAGTTGTGAAAGCCTTTCGTGCTCTTGGGTATGGCTTAGATTGAATCGCTCCAAGAGTTTGTTTGCCTCGAGAGGTGCAATAAATTTTTTTTGAAGGTAATCTAATGAGACGGCAATTGCCTGCTCCTTTGTATTTAACCTAGTGAGCATATCGTCGGAAATTAATCCCAGTTTATGTCCCTTAGGCATCAAGCGGCGATCAGCATTATCTTGCCGGAGTAGAAGGCGGTGTTCAGCTCGCGAAGTAAACATCCTGTAAGGTTCATCTGTAGATTTGTTAATGAGATCATCGATCATAACGCCGATGTACGCTTCGCTTCTGCGCAACACGAATGGCTCTTGGCCCATAACTTTTAGCGCAGCATTAATTCCCGCAATCAGACCCTGGCCGGCAGCTTCTTCATAGCCGGATGTTCCATTTATTTGGCCAGCAAAGAACAATCCCGAGACGAGTTTGGTTTCTAATGAGTGCTTAAGTTGATTAGGAGGAAAAAAATCGTATTCCACTGCATAACCAGGTCTGAGCATCTCTACGCGATGCAGTCCCGCAATGGTTTTTAGTCCCTCAAACTGTATTTCCTCTGGCAAACT
>CAYYHS010000616.1:0-2199 GCA_964471785.1 uncultured Chitinophagaceae bacterium | reverse complement strand
TCCGAATTATCTACGATCAGGACAGCGATTCGCTTGCCGCAAACCCCGTCCTCGCATCCGAATCGTTCGTAATGCTTCCTCCGGAAGCTCAGGTCTCCATCGAATCCATAAAACCAACGCATTCCCTCTATCTCCGCAATTGTACGCTGTTGATTTAACTCCTCCATCCCCCAACACTCTGGCCAGTAAGGAGTACAGTTGAAAGCTCCGCTCTGACCGTTATTCCCAAATCGTGTGCATTGTTTTTCCCGCACGAAGAATTCCGCTTTTTTGAAAATTCTTCGATAGAGTCTATTTGAACAGAATAATTGCGCCGGATTCCTCGCACTTTTAAAACCAACATCGCGAAGATTTCCAGCGTGGATACTCGTATTCAACACTTTCATTTGCATCACTAAAGGCTTAGACATTTTATGATGAGATCACTCAAATTCATTAGCTGTCTCTTCCTGGCCGCGCAGGTTTTTAGTCACGCGCAGGCACCCGCAGTCCGGACCGATACCGTTGCAATAACTCTTCAACAAGCCGAAGAGCGCTTTTTGAAGAAAAATCTGCAGCTGTTGGCCGCTCGTTTCAACATCGATGCCGCGAAGGCAGCGGTGGTTCAGGCGGAGCTCTGGAACAATCCAAATATTTCAATCGAGCAAAATGCCTACAACAAATTCACGAGACGGTATTTCGACGTCACCAAAACCGGAAACACGGACATTCAGCTGCAGCAGTTGATTCTTTTGGCCGGAAAGCGCGACAAACAGATCCGGCTGGCAGAGATCAACTCGCAGATCGTCGAGAATTCGTTTTACGATCTACTCCGGGCGTTAAAGTTTGAACTTCGCACGGATTTTTTCGATCTCTATTTTCTGCAGCAGTCGCTCGCGTTTTACGATGAGACAATTCCCAACGTGAGGAAGACTGTCGCGGCAACAGAAACCATCTACCAGAAACGCTCCATTCTCCTCTCCGAAGTTTTGCGATTAAAATCGCTCCTTTTCTCACTTGAAAGCGAGAGGCTGGGCCTGCTGAACCAGGTATCGGAAATCGAACATGGGATGGGTGTTCTCCTGCGCGATACTTCGGCCTCGGTCTCGTATTTTGTTCCGCGACTTGACAGCAATGCGATCGACAGCCTTCAGGTCGACACTCTCTCGCTTCAGGATGTTATAGCGACGGCTTTGGAAAAGCGCCCGGACTATAAAAATGCAGAAACCCAAATACAGTACGAGGAAACGAATCTTTCACTGCAGAAGGCGATGAGAATCCCCGACCTCACTGTCGGCGGGACATATTCGCGCGCCGGGAGTTACATTTCTGATTATTACGCGCTGACCCTGTCGATCGATCTCCCGATCTTTAACAGAAATCAAGGGAATGTCCAGATTTCCGAAAACACCCTGGAAGCAGACAAACTTCTGCGTGAGTACTCTCGCAAAACTCTTGAAAAGGAAATTGCCACGGCATACAAGAAAGCGATCGACACCGACAGTCTTTTCAGGGCGTTTGACAAGAAGTTCACGGGAGAGTACAAAACACTGGTCGAGGGAATGGATGCAGATTATCAAAAGCGCAATATCACCATCATCGAGTTCACGGATTTTTACGAATCCTACAGAACAAGCATGCTGCAGATGAATCAACTTCAGAACGAGCGGCTTGACGCTTTTGAAGGGTTGAATTATGCAGCAGGGACGAGTTTGATCAACCCGTAAGTCATTTCACGGTTCAATCGATTTTAAAAGGAATGGTATCTATGAAAACAATTGCGTTCTTCGTCAGGAATTTCACTCTCCCGATCGGCATGGTTCTCGCGACGCTACCGAACACGGGATGCCAGGAAAAAAGCGACGCAAGTTCAATAGCGCAGGAATCGTCCAGGAAGCCGGTTATCTCCGACGACGGAACAACGATCCGGTTTCCGTCCGAGACGGCCGGATTGCAGCAGATACAAACGACGGAAGCCAAAGAGGGAACAGCGTTAGTCTCTGTGATTGCGCCGGCACGGGTGGTCGCCACCATTTCGCCCGCAGCCACATCATCGAGAAACATCATGCTTTTCGAGTCTCCGGATATAACTACGTTGTATTCGCAGTACCGTCAGAGCAGCTCCAATGTCGAGCTGACATCTAAGAACCTTGTTCACGTCAAAGAGATGTACAACAATCAAGGTGCCACGGCACGCGACCTCAACCAGGCGGAAACCGA
>CAYYHS010000615.1:0-2203 GCA_964471785.1 uncultured Chitinophagaceae bacterium | reverse complement strand
TCGCCCATGAACCATTTGAATTCTTCTGGACTTCGAAACCACTGTTGTTGATTTCGGTAGCGGTTTTCCAAACCAGCTCTACCTGCCGGCCATTTGCCGAGCCGGTAAAGGAGGTCAGCTAAACAGGAAGGGGATATGTACCTACCTCATCAGCACCGATATACGGAATACTAAGGTCGCGAGTATCTCCATCAATGTCCGTCGTAATTCCGGCAATCGGCGTCCCATCATAATTGTGGTTTACACTGCCGAGACTCAAATGGACATCAGCAGTGGAAACGAAGCTTGGGGCAAAGGTTTTTGAATTCGCATCCTGACTTGTGTTCGTCATCCATGTGGCCAAATCAGTAAAAGTGGATCCATCAACGGAACATGGTAAACTCGGTGACGCATATAGGTTGTTATAATCACTCATAAGATTCGATCCAGAACTTTGAATTGCCGCGTGGTTGCCTGTCCCCCCGCTGCGCGTGTTTACAGCAATATTATTTTTTGCAAGAACCGGACCTGAACTGGTTCGATAGATGGCAAGAGTATTTGCAGACCCTGTAGAAATCGATCCGCCAATATTCACCGTGTTGAAATAGACATTCGCAGTGTTCGCGCCGTTGGCAAGAATGATCCCCTTAATGACTGCATCGATGGATGTGCCCGATCCGAGGTTGATCATGTTGTTCGATACGGCCGCATTTCCTCCCGAAACATAGATACCATCGACAAAGCCTTGACCGGTCACGACAAGATCACCAATGGCGTTTTTCGAAGCGTTCATGGGATTGGGCGTTGCTGTCGTCAAATCCATGCCGCGTAAACCATGTGTGGCAAGCGAGAAATTACCTGTGATATTCGATATCACATTCCCCGTCACATCGTTAAAATCTCCTTGCGTAAGGATTATCATTCCACTTGTGCTTGCCGATGCATTCGCACGAGTAAATGTAATGTTCTTGATCGAATTATTAGTGACTGTGTTTTTATTTGTAGTTCCGACCACTGAGAACTTAATCGGTCCAAGCTGTGCATCTCCCCCCAGCGACATCACGGAACCGCCGCATTGAGAACTTGTTCCGCCGATGAAATTATTCGAAAATGTCACACCGTCCGTCGTACCATTGATGGACAACGCACCCCAGTAGTTATTAGCTGAGAGGCTGGTCGCCACCGTCATAAAGAAGCTGTTGCCGTGAATGTTCCAGTTCGTGTTATTATTAGTCAGGTATATTGCAAAAGCGCTGCTGGAACTTGCATAGTTAAATATATTGCAGTTGCCAATTTCAATGTTTGAATTGAGGAGAGAAGCGCTCGCTCCTACGGAAAAAATAACTGTGCGAGGCGGGAAATGGGTGGTACCGTCAAAGTAGTCACTGATGTCACAGTTGAGGACTTTAATATCGTTTACCCCTACAGTTATACCGGAACCGAATCGCACTACACCTGCCGTCTGACTCAAGATTTCCGATTGGATGGCGCAATATTCGAGAGTATTGTGTTGAGCGTCGCCAAGAAAATAAACCGCGGTAGAACTTGTTCCTGAAGCTCTCACTTGAATTGTCCAATTCTCGCTTGTGCCAGTTCCACCGGCCCGGCCGTCGATAGTGATGTATGTGCCACCGTTAACCTTGAAGTAGTTGGCGTTGATGGTCGAAAAGCTCAGCACTGTTGCGCCTGCCGCAGGACGAATGGTAATTGTATTCGTCGCGCTGGCGCCCGCTACCGGTCCCAGGGTTATTGGGAACGTCTCACTTGCACCGGTATAGCCGGAGGATAACTCGATGAGAGCTGGGCCCGCACTGACACTCGTTAAGGCGGCGTAAGCGGCTCCGATCGCAGCATATTGAGTCGTGCTTGAATTGTAGGTCAATGAAACTGTGTTAGTCTGCGCCATCGATATCGAACCGACACAGCACAAAGCAACAAAATACACGAAAAATGTCAGTAGCATGGTTTTCATAGATTGCCTCCTATCGGGCCTGTTAAATGATTGTATTTGAAACGGAGAAAACTGTCCAAGTCAAAGAACTAGAAAAACAACATCCTAACTTTCTTCTTCATAATTGTTTACCTTACCGATAACTTAAGCCGACAACCAAAGAGATTCCCCATTCGACAGTTGTCGAACCCTATTTGAGCAACATCATCTTCTTCACTGAAACAAAATCCCCCGCATGTATGCGGTAGAAATATACTCCTGATGCACGGCCGT
>CAYYHS010000614.1:0-2205 GCA_964471785.1 uncultured Chitinophagaceae bacterium | reverse complement strand
ACGCCGCCAGTCTTGCTGCTGCGATGAGCATGGTCGAGGGAACCGCTAAGAGCCTCGGGATTACCGTAGAAGGATAACATATTCACGTGGGAGTCCGGCCCCGGGTTGGACGCTTGCACCACCATAGAGAAGGAACATCACCATGAAAGCCGGAAAGCGTTTTCGAGCTAGTCTCGCCAAAGTAGAAAAGAAAAAACTCTATACTATAGATGAAGCGGTTGCCATCGTCAAAGAGACGGCAACGGCGAAGTTCAATGAGTCGGTCGATATTGCCGTCCGATTGGGTGTTGACCCGAAGAAGGCAGACCAGGCGATCCGCGGAACTGTTTCGCTTCCGCACGGCATCGGCAAGGAAGTCCGCGTTCTTGTGATAGCCAAGCCGCCGAAGGATGCCGAAGCGAAAGCTGCGGGAGCCGACCATGCCGGTTTGCAGGAATACGTGGAGAAGATCCAGGGAGGTTGGGCCGATATCGATGTCATCATCGCGACTCCGGATGTGATGGTCGAGGTGGGCAAGCTTGGAAAGATTCTCGGCCCCAGAGGACTCATGCCAAATCCCAAGAGCGGGACAGTGACGGCGGATGTTGCCACCGCGGTAAAGGAAGTGAAAGCGGGCAAGATCGAGTTCCGTGTCGACAAAGCGGGAGTCGTTCACACAACGGTTGGGAAAGCAAATTTTGAAAAAGAAAAGCTGGCGGAAAACGTCAGAGCTTTTCTTGCTACCATCGGCAGACTGAAGCCGGCGACCGCAAAGGGGCAATACGTCAAGAGTATTGCTCTCTCGTCAACAATGGGTCCCGGCGTGCATATCGATCGGGGAGTCGTACAGGTGTAGGCTGCACGAAAAGCGCTTATTCATAAAGTATATTACGCACTCACTTAACTCATTCTACTGCGGGTGATGCCTCCGATCCCAATCGGGGGGCTTCTCATCTCCCACAACAGAGTACATACGTTAGACAAACAATGAAAAAGTCAGAAAAAGAAGAGATCATTGCCGAAGTGCGGGATAGAGTCTCCCGGGCGAAGGGGATGTTCTTTACCGATTTCACCGGGATCACCGTGGAGCAGGCAACCGAGCTGCTCCGCGAATTCCGGAAATTGGGTGTCGACTACAAAGTCGTCAAGAACACACTTGCTCGTAAGGCGCTCGAAAGCGTAACGGGGTACGACGGGGTTTACAAAAGCCTCAGCGGACCGACCGGAATCGCTTTCAGCTATGACGATCCCGTAACACCGGCAAAGATCATTAAGAAGTTCCACGATAAAAACAATCGGCTCGCCTGCAAAGCGTGTGTCATCGACAAACAGGTGTTCGACGGCTCGAAGCTCGATGAGTTGTCGAAGCTTCCATCGCGCGGAGAAATAATTTCAAGTATCATCGGCAGCATCCAGGCTCCGGCCTCGGGTATTGTCGGTGCGATCAATGCGGTGATGCGCGACCTCGTCGGCGTGATCGACGCGATCGAGAAGAAGAAAGCCGCGTAAATTTTTCCCAACGAAATCGAAATTTAATTCATCTAAAGGAGAACGAAACAATGTCAGCAGTAACTGAACTGGTTGAAAAAATAGAGAAGCTCACTCTGCTCGAAGCAGCAGAACTTAAAAAAGCTCTCGAAGAAAAATTCGGCGTTACGGCCGCCGCCCCCATGATGATGGCCGGACCGGCCGCCGCCGCAGCGGCTCCCGCAGCCGAGGTACAGACGGAATTTACCGTTGTCCTGAAGGAAGCGGGTGCACAGAAGATCAACGTAATCAAGGTCGTTCGTGCAGCAACAGGGCTCGGCCTGAAAGAAGCGAAAGACCTTGTTGACGGCGCACCAAAGAACATCAAAGAAGGGCTCAACAAGGACGATGCAGAGAAGCTGAAGAAGGAGCTCGAAGAGGCTGGCGGTAAGGTAGAGCTGAAGTAAGGCTGCCGCCGAACCCCGGAGACGAGCACTTTTTCGAACTTTTACTGAGATGTTCATGTTTGGTCGTATAGAAAAATCGCTTTCTTTGGAGGAATGAACAAGCCGATGGCATCCGTCGAGAGGCGGAACCCGCTATCGGCTTGTCCAGTCTAATCGGCATCAGCGCGGATCGAAGGGATGGGTTTGACGGAAGAGCAAAGCAGAGGTTGTACATCGAGAACCCCTACGAAGAGTGTCGTTCTCCTCGATGAACAAACAAAGCTTTTCCTTCCTCGTGATTCAAAAATTTCAC
>CAYYHS010000613.1:0-2210 GCA_964471785.1 uncultured Chitinophagaceae bacterium | reverse complement strand
TGATGAGAGCAGAACCAGCGGTCCGGGCCAAAAGATCGTAGGCCAGCAGAATATTATGACCTATTTGCAATCACACCCCGAGAAATACAACATCAGTGCATTCGAGGCTTACTACGGCAAGATCCAGGACCGCCCAGCCTACAAGGCGGGCGTGTGGTGGACCGGAGACGAGGACATGGACTGGGTTGCCGCCCTCAATGATTTCGGACAGGACGGTGAGCCAAATACTCATGACCTAGGGGAAGGCGACGGTATTCCGACCGAGGGAGAGCAGAATTTTGACGGGACGGATCTTCATGAATCCGATCAAATCGGACTAACGGGTTTCAGAATGTGGAAAATTGGTTCCACGCAAGGATTGCCGACCGACGGCGGAATTACTTTCTATGACAACGGGAAACAAAATTATCCGCAGCTCTTTTATGATTTTTTCACCAACTCTTCGCCCTTGGCTCGGTTCGATACAGCAGTCGCCAACAACTATAATATAGGTTTCCTCTTTGCGTCAGGACCGTTTACTCTGAAAGCAGGGACACAGGAGAGGTTCAGCCTGGCGTTGGCGTTCGGGTGGGACCTGAATGAACTGATCAATACGACAAAAGTAGTACAGGCGATTTACAACGGTAATTATAAATTTGCTACGCCTCCTCCGGTACCGACGCTGTCTGCCGAAGCAGGAGACGGTTATGTTCAGCTTCGCTGGGACGATGTGGCAGAACATTCTACGGATCCCACTACAGGGATTAACGATTTCGAAGGCTACAAAGTCTACCGCTCGACCGACTACCAATTCAAAGATGTGAACACAGTCATCTCCGCGCGCGGGATATCGCAGACGAGCAATGGAAACCCGATGGCGCAATTCGACCTCAAAGATGGAATCAGCGGGTACTCCGCGCAAGTGGTCAACGGGCTGGCGTTCTATTTGGGGACCGAAACAGGACTCCAACATTCATTCCGAGATACCACAGTGGTGGATGGACAACAATATTTCTACGCAGTGACCTCGTACGATTTCGGCGCCACGATAATTCAGGGCCTCTTAGGCGAGGCATTCACATTCTATCCCGCCGAGAATTCAATTTCGGTGTCGCGGACACTTCTCGGGGGAATCAGTCTTCCGAAGAACGTTGTAGCAGTTCGTCCGAACCCCAGGGTGCTGGGGTATCAGCCGGCCGGTACGTCGGGGATAACGAAAATATCGGGCACTGGAGTAGGAACGGTATCGGTGAAGGTGCTCTCCTCATCTCTTGTTCCCGCCGACCATATTTTGAAGATTACGTTCAATACGAGTCCCGACAGTGTCCACCCCCTTTCATACAATTTAATAGACAGTACTGAGAGCAATAAGGTCATTTTCGGCACCGGGAACGATTTCGACGGATTGGGGAATGGAATTTCGGGCCTTGGCATTCAACCTATTGTGAAAACCCTGCAAACGTACCAGATCGACTCGGCGCATACCGGTTTTGCCTCAGGAGGCCCGACGAATGCTCAACTCGATATTGGTTATATGGGAACGTGGCCCGTCAACTTCAAGAGAGCAGGCTTCCCGAATAGCTTCTCGATCATGTTCGCCGATTCGACGCTGGATACAACATACTCCGAGCATTGGTACGATCCGATCATTCCGGTGAAGTTCACGGTCATCGCGCATACAGAAAGCGGAGATAAAAAACTCAAGTTCACCTTCTTTGACAGCAATAACGATTCAACATTGAGCTACTCCAGCAACGCTGAGGAGATCGATATCCTCACGGGAGATGATTCGATTCCTTCTAGCCAGCGGCTCACGTGGAGGGTGAGACTCAAGAACGCAACGGCTGCCACGAAGACACCGGGAAAGGGGGACGACTATGAGTTCAAAACGATTCTTCCTTTCAGCACGAATGATGTTTTCGTGTTCAAGACATCTGCTCTGCTTGTAGATCCCAATTCCGCTAAACAACAATTCAAGCAAGGACCGTACGTCGTTCCGAACCCGTATGTCGGCGCCGCCAGCTTTGAACCGGCACCGTTCGAAGTGCAGGGACGGGGCGACCGGAGAATGGAGTTTCGAAACCTGCCGAAGAGTTGTGTCATTAGAATATACACCGTGCGCGGAGATTTAGTGAGAACATTGACGCATGACGGTTCTGTCGATGGGTTTGTCGCATGGGATATGCGGACCAAAGACAACTTGGATGTGGCGCCCGGATTATATATCTATC
>CAYYHS010000612.1:0-2211 GCA_964471785.1 uncultured Chitinophagaceae bacterium | reverse complement strand
ATCTTGAAATCCAACAAAGGGCCCCTGTCCGATGCTGCGCTCCAACGATTGTTTGAGCGTATCATTGACGAATCCCGAAGACTTGAACGCGAGGCGATGATTGAGCGGAAAAAACCTTCTTCGCAAAAATAGCCGCACGTCGTTCCGTGCGGACATCCTTGCGGGTTTGATCGGAATTCTTGCGCTCGGAGTCGTATTGTACTTCCTGTTGCTGGATTCGAACAGCTTTGAGTCTTCGCCGATGATTGTCACGATCAGCAGAGGGGAAAGCTTTGCGCAGGTTGTCGAGGCTTTTGCGACCGCGCGACTGATCAATCATCCGGTTCTCTTCAAGATCAGCGGAAGACTCTTTGGCTACGCGGGCAGAATTAAGATCGGCAAGTACAGCTTTCAGAACGGCGTATCGAACCGAGGTATACTTTACGCCATCAGCACGGGGACATCGACCGCAAATCCCGAGGTGACTATCTACGAGGGGTTACGGAGCGCGCAGATCGCAAGAATTCTAAGGCGCGAAGTCGGTATCGACTCGGTTAAAATGGCCGGGCTGATTGCCGACACGTCTCTTATTCACCTGAACAATCATGGAGCAGTTTCTCTTGAAGGATTCTTGCTCCCCGAAACGTATGAGTTCTACTGGCAGCTGGATGAGAAAGAGATTGTGCGGGAAATGCTTTCGGAGTTCCGGAAATTTTTCGCCGACTCCCTCCAGAAACGGGTCCGGGAAATGCACATGACGATCGATCAGGTGCTTACCATGGCTTCCATCGTTGAGGGGGAAACCGTTCTCGACCGGGAGCGTCCGGTCATCGCGGGACTTTATTACAATCGTCTCAAGCGGCACATGAAACTGGAAGCCGATCCAACAATTCAATTCATCATCCCTGACGGTCCTCGCCGGCTCCTCTACGAAGATCTGAGGGTAATGTCTCCATACAATACCTACCAGAACTATGGACTCCCGCCTGGCCCCATCAATAATCCCGGCAGAAAGTCGATTCTCGCTGCATTGTATCCCGAGCGGAGTAATTTTCTATACTTCGTCGCCGACGGATTAGGGGGCCATCGCTTTGCCCGTACATACGAGGAACATCTTCGAAACGTTCGGGTCTATCGGCACGCACGGGCCATGGCGAAGCGGCAGTAGTCCCGACTCCGCTCATTTTAGACCCATTTATTCATTTGACATTCGGCCGGCATTTTTATATAATTGTATAATTATCAATAACTTACACATACCGCCAGTTTTCGGCCGATGACAAAGACGACAAAATGGGTGCTTGCCGGGATCGGGACGCTTTTTGTCATCTTTCTCCTTTTCTGGGGGGTAATTCTATATTTCCTTTTCTCCTCCGACAACGACGAAGAATCGACAGGTGGTTCGGGCGGCACGATCGCCATTGTCGAACTGAAAGAAGAAATTATCTCATCCGAGAATATCGTCCGGCAATTCAAGAAGTATCGGGAAAATCCGTCGATCAAAGGGATAGTCTTTCGCGTAGAGTCGCCGGGCGGCGGTGTAGCAGCGAGTCAGGAAATTTACGAGGAAGTGAAGAAGACGCGGGAAAGCGGCAAGCCGGTTGTTGTGTCGATGGGAGCGGTCGCCGCGAGCGGCGGGTATTATGTCTCCTGTGGGGCGGACAAGATCATGGCAAATCCGGGAACGGTGACCGGCAGCATCGGAGTGATATCTCAATTCATGAACTTCAATCAGCTGATGGGGAAGGTTGGAGTCGGAACGACAACCGTGAAGAGCGGAAAGTTCAAAGATACCGGGAATCCGTATCGCGAAATGAATGACGAAGAGAAGAAGTACTTTCAGGAAACGATCGACGATGTCTATCAGCAGTTTCTGTATGTTGTCGAGACCGAGCGGAAGCTTTCGCATGAGGCCGCTAAGAAACTTGCGGACGGAAGAGTTTATACCGGCCGAAGAGCATTCGAAGAACACCTTGTGGACACCCTGGGAACGTACGAAGATGCGATTTCACTCGCAGCCCATTTAGCAAAGATTCACGGCGCGCCTAAGATCGTGAAGGAAAGAAAAAGGGAACGACTTTCCGATGTCCTTTTCGGGAGCGTGACGGATCAGATTGTCGATCTTAAGCAGAATCTTCTGCATCAGCCGATGTTGCAGTACAAACTTACACAACCGTAACAGCACAGGAGAACGCACTTGACCAAAGCAGACATCGTGGACGTTATTGCGTC
>CAYYHS010000611.1:0-2212 GCA_964471785.1 uncultured Chitinophagaceae bacterium | reverse complement strand
TTCGCCCTCTATGCCCAGGATTTCGTTCCGTCCGAGTTGATTATTAAGTTTAGAACTGATACGCCCGACTCGATCATCGCGCATGTTACTTCGAGCCGCGATCTTTCTACTCTTCTCCAACAACGCAGCACTCTCTCCGCGCAGAAAATCTCACCCGTCTTTCCGACCACTCAGCGTAAGCAAGCGGCTGCAGCCGTTGCCGCCTCCGGTTTGGCATTTGCGCAGGGTCCTCTGGTTTTGCGAGTCCGTTTTGCAAATCATCAGACCGCTGATGATGCCATTACCACTCTTCAGAATAGCCCCTACGTCGAATTTGTCCAACGTAATTATATTTATCATCTGGACCAGCTGCCGAATGATTCTGCCTCTTCGAGCCAATGGAATCTGCAACGGATCGGAATTTTTCAGCTTTGGGCGGCCGGCATCTTTGACAAGCCATTGCCGCAGGTACGAGTCGGGGTGCTTGATACGGGAGTCGACTATCTCCATCCAGATCTGACCGACAGGATCGCAACTAATGACGGTGAAACGGGGCTGGATGCAAACGGCCAGGACAAGCGTTTCAACGGGATTGACGACGACGGAAACGGCTACACAGACGATTGGCGGGGATACGATTTTGTTGATCAGCAGGATCCCGACGTAGGCGATTGGTCTACTCGTGACAACGATCCGATGGACGAGAACGGGCATGGAACTGCTGTCGCAGGCATCATCGGAGCGGAATCCAATAACAGGATAGGAATTGCCGGCGTTTCTCCCGTAGCCCAAATTGTGCCACTCCGGGCGTTCAATGCAAACGGGCTGGGGACCGACGCAGATATAGCGGCAGCGGTGGCCTACGCAGCCGACAATGGCGTTAAGGTGCTTAATATGAGTTTTGGAGATGTCATTTCGTCGCCATTGCTCAAAGACGTCCTCCACTATGCTCATGAGAAGAACGTTGTCCTCGTGGCTTCAAGCGGGAACGACGGGACGAGTTATCCACATTATCCATCGGACTTTAGTGATGTAATTTCAGTCGGTTCGGTCACTCAAAATGATGTGAAATCTATCTTTTCATCTTATGGTCCATCGTTAGCTTTGGTAGCTCCCGGGGAGGGGATATCCACGTTGAAGTTAGGAGGTGGATATCAGTCATCCTTCTCAGGAACTTCAGCGGCTGCGCCTCATGTCTCGGGAGTTGCGTCGCTCATGATCAGCCTGGACCAAGCTTCGAGAAGCTCGAAAGTGACTGCGGCTCCTATTTCTAGCGATGAAGTTCGCGCCGACCTGCTTGCAGGAAGCGACGATTTAGGTGATCCGGGGTGGGATAATACGTACGGAGCAGGGATTGTCGACGCAAGAGTGCTTTTGTCTGGGTTGGCGCGGAACGTTGTTGCCATACTGTCTCCAGCCGTCGATGCGCAATTGATCGCATCGGTTGTCACAGTGATAGGTACTGCGACAACCGATCAGCTCTCCTCAGTTTCCCTTTTCTACGGAGTTGGGAGTTCGCCAACAACTTGGCAGTTAATAACTCAGTCGGCCGGAAGGCACTTCGTCAACGATACACTTGGGGTTTGGAACGTAAGCTCTTTGTCTGAGGGAATATATACGCTTCGTCTGCAAGTTAAAAATATCCAAGCCGGGGACGTTGAAAGCCGTGTTCGCGTCTTCATCTCGAAGTCGACCCCCATTGTACTTAATTTTGCTTTCCGCGATTCCGTCATTTACCAGGACACGTATTGTGCACTTGCTACGATCCGGTTAGACAGGCCGACCACGGCAGTCTTGCGTTACCGTCTGCATGGAAGTCAGGGAGGATTCAGCGAAATGAGCTCGACGGGGACGCAACTCAACCACTCATTCCTCCTCACTGCAAAAGAACTGCTCCCGGGAGCATCATATGACTTTTTTATACTAGCAACCGATGGGGCCGGAAAGACGGCTCAGTTTCCGACACTTGCCCTTGCGGGAACTGACGTCTTCAATTACGTTTTCAACAGCCATCACATTCCGACGACCGGCTTCGCGCAACTTTCGTTATCGTTGCCTTCAGGATATATCTTGAACCGCACAGACTCCGTTGCCGACAAACAGATTGTCCTGCTCAACCAGTATGATGCTGGGGGGAATTTTGGGATGCTAAAAGCATTTCAGTACTCCAACGGAGCGTTTCGCGCCGTAGACTCGACTATTCGAGGCTGGGTTCCACGCGATCTGCGACCGG
>CAYYHS010000610.1:0-2217 GCA_964471785.1 uncultured Chitinophagaceae bacterium | reverse complement strand
GCCGGCAGGCGTCAGCGGTTTCCAGAGATTGAACATGTCCGATCCGCAGAGAGTCTTCAGCTCACTCCAGCCGCCGAGCTTGTTCAACCCATAGAACGTCAGCAATGCGGACCCTCCGATCAACACCGTTACCTGCACTGCATCGTTGTACGCAACGGCCCGCATACCGCCGAGCGCAGTATAGAGACCCGTGAGGACAATCACGATTACCGAACCGATCCAAAAAGCGTCGACAATGTGGCCGGCAACAGTGATCTGCATTTCCGGCAGCAGCGTGGCGAAGACAACTCCACCGGCAAAAATTCCGACGGCGATCTTAGCAACGATGAACGTGATGATTGAGACGACGGACAAAACGTATCGCGAGCGGACGGAGAAGCGGCGTTCAAGAAACTCTGGCATGGTGAAGACAAGTGAGCGGGCATAGAAAGGTACGAAGACCCACGCGAGAACAAGAAGGCACCATGCGTGGAATTCGTAGTGCGCGAGTGCAACGCCGTCCTTTGCCCCCGAACCGGCGAGCCCAACAATGTGCTCGGATCCGATATTCGAAGCAAAGATAGATGCGCCGATAATCCACCAGCTTAGGTTGCGGCCGGCGAGAAAGTAGTCTGCGGCTTCGTCTTTTCCCCTCCGCACAACCCACCACGCGACACTCAACAGGACTGCAAAATAGGCTCCGATCGCGAGCCAGTCTAAAGCTTGAAGTGAACCCATGAGTTAACTCTCGTAGTTATTTTGTTGAGAACTGATAGATAGTGGTTTGATGATACATTTCGCCCGGCTTGAGTACTGCGGAAGGGAAATTCGGTTTGTTCGGCGAGTCGGGGTAGCACTGAGCTTCGAGGCAGAAGCCTGTTCTGTGCTGGTAGGCGATTCCGTTCTTTCCTTTCGCACTTCCATCAAGAAAATTACCCGTGTAGAACTGAAGGCCGGGCTGATCGGTGAAAAGCGTAAGAATGCGCCCGGTGGTCGGCTCGTACACTTCTGCAGCTTTGCGAACCTTTTTCGTAAAGTCTCTGAGAACCCAATTATGATCGTATCCTCCGGCGAATTTAAGCTGCTCGAATTGATCGGCAATCCGGGAACCGATGGCCATCGGTGTGCGAAAATCCATCGGTGTATTTGCCACACCCACAATTTCACCCGTTGTAATGAGATCGCTGCCGACGGGCGTCATGCTGTCTGCGGCAATCATGAGTTGATGATTGAGGATCGTGTTTGTCAACATGCCGGTGAGATTGAAGTAAGAGTGGTGTGTCGGATTAAATATTGTCGTCTTGTCGGTCGTCCCTTCATACCGGATCTGAAGGGCGTTCTTCCGTGTCAACGTGTACGTGACGGAGATATTGACGGTACCCGGGTAACCTTCTTCGCCATCTTTGCTCGTGTAAGTGAGTTTTAGCGACGGCCCCTCTCTTCCCTCCAGAGGTTCCGCGTTCCAGATGACCTTGTTGAATCCTACGTTGCCGCCGTGCAGGTGGTTCGGACCATCGTTGAGCGCGAGCTGGTAATCTTTTCCATCCAACCGGAACTTTCCCTTGCCGATCCGATTACCGTATCGCCCGACGATCGCGCCGAAGTAAGATTTGTCGTTCACATATCCCTGCAGCGAATCGTACCCCAACACAACGTCCGCCAGAGTACCGGTCCGGTCCTTTACGTAGAGGCTGGTGACGATAGCTCCATATGTAATAATGTCGACCCGCATCCCGGAGCCATTTTTAAGCGAATAGCGGTAGACCTCGCGCCCATCGCTCAGTTTGCCGAATAATGTTTTCTCAATCATCTGGGATTTTCCTTGGGCTAAAAGTAGGCTGGTTGAACAAATCAGCAATAAACAGAACAAAGTGGTCGGAATCCCCTTTTTCAATTGACATCTGAATATTTTTTTTATCATATTGAATCGGTTCAATCGTTTTTGAATTGGTAAATAATTATAGAGCTATTTTGTGAAAGATTCAAGATTAGGTATAGCGGCGCGAAATAGACTTCTGTCGCCTAGCTACGAATACTTATGAATCTTTCTATTAAAGTGCAAGCGGCAAACCCATAAAAAGCTGATGGATTACAAAAGCACCTTTGACGAACATGGTACAAATATCAAACGTAAGATGGAAGCAATTTCGATATGTTCCATCACCTTATTAACATCAAGCCTGGAAATCAGTTGAAAGGATCGTGGCAATGAGACCTGAGCAATGGGCGACTTTTAAG
>CAYYHS010000609.1:0-2229 GCA_964471785.1 uncultured Chitinophagaceae bacterium | reverse complement strand
GCGGCGTCTTTCTTACAACGAATAATGGAACAAGCTGGAATCAAGTGAATAACGGTCTTACAGCCACGTCTATCCGATCTCTCGCCACTGTCGGTACAAACCTTTTCGCTTCCACATTTGGCAGCGGTATTTTTGTCACGACCGACAACGGCACGAACTGGACCTCGGCTAATGGGTCGGTTTTCCAGAATGCATTCATTGATCTCCTCTCGGGCACAGCAACCGCTCTCTTTGCCGCAACTACATCCAATAACATCATTTATCGAACGACAAATAGCGGGACAAGTTGGGTAAAGGCGGATTCCGGAATTCTTGGAGCTAATACCATCGTGCTAAGCGGTTCAAATCTTATTGCCGGCGGAGTGGCAGGTGTTTATCTTTCCGCCAACAACGCCGTGAGCTGGACCCCACTCACATCGTATTGGGGATTGCAGAATACTCAGATTATCGGTTTTGCCACCAGCGGGTCGAATGTGTATGCCGTGTGTGATGGGCAAGTTCTCCTCGGCGCAAACAACGGTACAAACTGGAGCGGCATATCCCTTCCGAATGTTTTTGACGTCATCAGCTCGGTCGCAATCATCGACACTAACCTCTTCATCGGCACGAACAACAATAGCGATTTCTTGAAGGGAGCTACTGTGTGGAGGATATCCACCAATCAAATTGTGACAGGTGTAAAGAGCCAACCGGCTATTGCGCCGGCAAGTTTCAGCCTGCAACAAAATTATCCCAACCCGTTCAACCCGTCGACGCGAATCAAATTTTCTGTATCGCAGCCCGGCTTTGTGTCATTGAAAGTGTACGACATCCTCGGCAGGGAAGTGGCTACACTTGTTAACGGGGAATTGAATCCATCCTCGTACACGGTGACCTGGAATGCGTCGAACATGACTAGCGGTGCGTACTTTTACCGCCTGCAGAGCGGAGATCTGGTTCAAACCAGAAAGCTACTCTTACTGAAGTAGAACTTCGGTCGGCAGTCGCAGAAGAGTAGCAGACCTTAATCATTGTCTCGGAAAAGCATGGGTGCGATCTTTCCGGTTGATTGGTAATTCCTGATTCTTATTTCTTCATATATATCAAAGGAGTGTTCTATGAAAAAATTGTCCTACCTGTTCGTCGTTATTGTGATGGGACTGTTTCTGCAATCCGCAGCGCGTGCGCAAATTTCGATTTCGGCGAGTGACTTGACGAATGCTTTTAGTGTGGGGATATCACAATTCGATTATTCATCCACAGATACCGTGCTAATGAACATTGGTACGGCGTCCGGTTCGTCATCCCAAACATGGGCTGCCCCCTCGGTGAAGATCAACGATTCGCTTCGCCTGGACGGTGCTGTTCCATCGTCAACGCCGTACAGTGCCAACTTCCTGGGGGCAACGTATGCGCTGCATGCTGCCCTTACGCAAGGACCTCTATCGATCGCGTTCTATGAGTACTTTAAACTTTCAAATGATTCACTCATCTCTCTCGGTGGGGTGCAACATTTGAAAGGGTCGATCGGTGGTCAAGCACTTGACTCGACCGCCTTGAAGATCAAGGTCCAAGGGGTGTTCGCCTTCCCGTTGCATTTGGGGCAATCATTTACACATCAAACAGACACCATCTACGCCCAAGGCCCCGACGTTGAAACACAAACTGAAACCGACGTGTTCGATGCGTATGGCACATTAAACCTTTCTAATGGATCGTTCGGAGCGCTTCGGCAAACGGCTACGACTGTGACGAAGGTCTACATTAGCGGAGTCCTCCAAAATACCGTTACAAGCTACACGATTTCGTGGCAAACGGAATCTGGGAATCAGTTGAGTGTTGATGTTGACACCCTATCGTCCGGAAACGTCAGGGTGCATTCAGTTTCGATAACCTACATAGGTACGACTCCGGCAACACTCGTCAGATCGTTGGCTCAGGCGCCGGAGAACTTCACATTGAGCCAGAACTATCCTAACCCTTTTAACCCTTCGACGCAAATTCAGTTCTCAGTCGCTCATGCCGGATTCGTCTCGTTGAAGGTGTACGACATGCTTGGAAGGGAAGTAGCTACGCTTATCAGCCGGGACCTTTCGCCGCAGTCATATTCTGTTACCTGGAATGCAGCGGATCTGCCGAGCGGAGTATATTTCTACAAGCTCGATGCGGAAGGCAAATCTGTAACGAAGAAGATGATTCTAATGAAGTAAGCAGCGTATAAGGTTGGATGGCACAAGTCAGAAGCGAAAG
>CAYYHS010000608.1:0-2235 GCA_964471785.1 uncultured Chitinophagaceae bacterium | reverse complement strand
AAGCCCAGCGGAGACAAGAACGCTCTTCGGAACCGTCCAGCATGTTAGAAAGAGAAAGAGGCTGTGACCTAAACCATTCAAGCGACCAGTAAGATAAGTTTCTGGCGCATGTTTCGGGGATTCCTTTCGTATCCCGACGGAAGGCCGCCCATCGTTCTTGAGTCCCGGTCTCACCGGAATTGCACGGCCGCCCGCGCCAGCCAGGTTAAGAATCACTTTGTGTTCTATGTTACTCCAATTGCCAATTAGTCTTTTCATAAATTTCGCCTCTGCAAATCATCGCACTCTCCATCGGATTCTCCGTGTTTGTGGTGCCCAGCGTGTACCGTATCTAGTCAAGGTGATTTATCTTAGCCATCGATCTCCCTGCGCTCCGAAGAGAATCAGGGCAATCCAACCGGTCGGTGTGTATCTCGATGAATACGAGACCGTCCGCAGATTTAGCTTTAGCAAGCGCATCTTCAAGTTCCCCTTCAGTGCGGACATCCAGAGCCATTCCTCCGCCGAACACTTCAACGAGCTTATGATAATGCCATGGCTGAAGATCATTATACGGGTGATCGACAATAACCCTTTCGATTGTGTACCCATCATTATTCAGAAGAAAAATGACCGGCTTAAGATGGTTCCGGATCATCGTCGAGAGATCCTGGCAGGTAACTTGAAAAGAACCATCCCCCACAAATAGTACGGCACGCCGGTCCTGCGCTCCCGTGCAAGCGCCGAGTGTTGCACCGACCGTATAGCCGATCGATCCGTAAAAAGTCTGTCCTATAAAGGTCGTTCCTTCCGGCATGAGCATTTCTGCGGCACTGAAGAGAGAGACGCCTGTCTCGGCAAGGACTATCGAGTTGTTTTCTATGAAGTGACTCATGCGGTCAAAAAAACGCTTGACGGTAATCGGCTTTGGAGCATCCGCCTGGTACGGTACCGACTTTCGATGAACACAACCATCGTGAGCGCATTGGATATCGAGAGCTGCAGGATTTCGCCGCGAAAGTTTTTCTGTCAACCCGAGGATAAAATCGTGGAGATGCACGTTCTCGAAATAATGGTGCTTGATCTTGACGTAACCGATGTTGCCGCTGATCATCTTTGAGGAATCGAGGTTTGTCGTAAAGCCGCCGGTATTAAAATCGGTCATCAATGCACCTAGATTCAGAATGCAGTCAGCAGACTCGACCCGGTTTCGCACGTACTCGCGGCTCCGGTCCCCCTCAAAGAGGCCGATGAATTGCGGATGATGTTCTGAAAGAAGTGTCTTTCCAAGCATCATGGTGACATAGGGAAAACCGGTTTTTTCAAGAAACCCCGCGAAATCCTTCTGCAGTTTAAAACGGACCAACTCTACATCGCCGATCACAATCGGCTTTTGGGCCTGATTGAGCATGCTGACCGCTTCCTTAATCGCCTCTCCAAGCGCCGACTGATCACTCTGCGGGTGAGTTGGGAAACGGAATGCAGTCGGTCGGTTACATTTCATCGTAACCACGTCCGACGGAAGACTGATATACACGGGTTGCTGGCGAGAAAGACACGCCGTTAACACACGGTCGATCTCGGCCGGGGCCGTTTCACCCGAGGCAAGCTGAGTTGATGCGGCGGTGATTTTTTCATACATCCTCAAGGGAATCTGATAATCGCCGAGAGTGTGATGCAACAATGGCCGAGTTTGGAAATTGATCGTCGCGGGCGAGCCGGTGATCACGACGACAGGCACTCTTTCCGCAAATGATCCGGCGACGCCATTAATAGCGCTGAGTTCTCCGACCCCGAACGTCGAGGAAAACGCCCCTACTCCGCGAATACGTGCATAGCCATCGGCGGCGTACGCCGCGTTGAGCTCATTGCAAGTTCCGACATATTTCACCTCGCTCTTTAATATCTGATTGAAGAAACCGAGGACAAAATCGCCAGGGACGCCAAAAATGTGGTCGACTCCGATCTCTTTCAAACGGATTAACAGGTATTCAGCAACGGTGATCTCCGGGCTTAACATATTCCAATACTCCTCGTCTCGCTGTTCACATTTTCTCCAGTTAATACTTCCAGGCGTGACTTTCCGACCGGGTTTCTAGTGCCGTTTCCCAAAAATATTCTTGTATTGTTTTCTCATTGGACACTTCGACTCCGCCCTGACAGCTATGCTGAGCGAGTCCTGTTCTATAGGACGAGTCGATGTCCCCCTGTACGGGATGCCGTAAGGCGGCACACTGTCAGGGCGTCGCTCAGTGT
>CAYYHS010000607.1:0-2236 GCA_964471785.1 uncultured Chitinophagaceae bacterium | reverse complement strand
GAAGGATCTGGACATGGGCGTTGGCGACATAGACATTCAATAACTGCAGGATGAGATGAAAAAATACTATGTCTATATTCTTACAATCAAGAGCATGATTTTCTATACTGGCATGACGAACTCAATCAAACGAAAGATATTCCAGCATAAGTTACACCCATTCGATGGGTTCACCAATAGGCATAAAGTCTCGAAGCTTGTTTCATTTGAAGAACACAATGATGGCCGAGACGCAATCGCGCGAGAGGAACACATGAAAGGAGGTTGCGACGGAAAAAGATAGCATTGATAAACTCGTTAAATCCCGAATGGAAGGAACTGGGCAGTTGAAGAACGGAAAGGCAATTATGACGAATTTGCACACTTCAGATCCCTCGCTTTGTTTGCAATACCCCTAACTCTGCTTGATTATCCACTCCGGAACTTATACTTTTGAAGGACTAAATACCGGAGTCGGTCTCTCGTCAAAGGTTGTCCCTGCGATGCATGCGGGAGAAATAAAATGCGTTCGTGGAGAACAAGTGCTAACCATCTGCCGTGAATTGACTGTACTGTTTTGGATTGCGCACGAGATTTTTTGGGCAGCGAATTCCCGGGGAAATAAGGAGGCGGAGCTAAAAGGGAAAACTCTTCCGCGCCTGGTTGCCCTGGCCGCAATTCTCCTGGGCTTTGCCCTTGTCTATGCGCCGTGGTTCTCCGTCGGATTTCTGGCGGTGAAAGTAACTCCCGAGACTGCTTTCTCTGGGATTGCCGGAGTGCTGCTATGCGGTGCGGGAATTCTGTTCACCTGGTGGTCTCGCCAAACACTGGGCACGAACTGGAGCGGCGCAGTCACAATAAAGAAGGATCACGAACTTATTCAGCGAGGTCCCTACTTGATCGTCCGCCATCCTATCTATGCGGGGTCGCTCATCGCACTCCTCGGTTCGGCCGTAGCGATGAGTGAGTTAAAAGGATTCCTTGCCGTCGTTCTGGTTTTCGTCGGGTTACTGAAGAAAATTAATGAAGAGGAGATTGTGCTCGAGTCACATTTCAGCGAATACCGGTTATACAAGCTCCGTGTAAAGAAACTCATCCCATTCATCTATTGACCTTTTCTGCTTGCCCAAAGAAGAAGATGAAACGAATAATGGTATTCATGATACTCGCCGCGATAGACGTCGCCTGTTTTGGGCCCGCTTTGTTCGCTCAGGAAGACCGCGCCGTCGAGCTGAATATCTTTGCTGCAGCGTCGCTCACTGAGGCTTTCAATGCAATCGCAGGACGATACACAAGTTTGAATAGCGGAGTGAATATCTCATTTAACTTTGCCGGTTCGCAGCAGCTTGCGCAACAGCTCAGCCAGGGAGCTCCGGCGGATGTGTTTGCGTCGGCAAATGTGAAACAGATGATTGAAGCTGCAAAATCCGGGAGAATTGACTCGGCCTCATCTAAGACATTTGCGCGCAACAGGCTCGTTGTTGTCTACCCGAAGGAAAATGTCGCCGGGTTGCGGTCGCTCCGCGATCTGGCAAAAGATCACATTAAAATAATTCTCGCAGACAAAGCTGTCCCCGTTGGACAATACTCGCTTGACGTTCTCGAAAAATGTACCAGAAGCGCGGAGTACGGTTCGTTTTTCCGGCAGGATGTTATCAAAAATGTAGTCTCGTACGAAGAAAATGTCAGGGTAGTGCTCAGCAAGATCATCCTGGATGAGGCCGATGCGGGCATCGTGTACACTTCCGACATCTCCCAGAATGCGCGGCATGACGTTGGGACAATCGAAATTCCCAATGAGTTCAATGTTGTGGTAACGTATCCGGTCGCAGTCGTGCTCGATTCGAAACATCGTAGGCAAGCCGAAAAGTTTGTGGCATATCTGCTTTCCGACGATGGGCAAGTTATTCTTGCCCGTTTCGGTCTCATAACCATAGTAAGCAAAGGTTCGGGTCGGTGAAATCAACATATCGCACAGGGTCGGCGCAACACGTCAACGCGTCAACCGAAGACACTCTGAATACTCGTCTCCACTGGAAGCTCGCACTCGCAAGTCTGCCGCTTGTTCTGTTTCTTCTGGTTCCGCTTGCGGGACTTATCTTGAGAGTCTCGCCGTCGATGCTGGCTTCAAGCTTCGGAGAAACGCAGGTTGTCCAGGCCATCGATTTGAGTATCGCGACGACTCTCGCCACTTCCTTCATCACACTCCTTTTTGGGACTCCGGTTGCGTACCTCCTTGCACGGAAAAAATTTCCCG
>CAYYHS010000606.1:0-2238 GCA_964471785.1 uncultured Chitinophagaceae bacterium | reverse complement strand
GGCTTCAAGGTTTACGAAGATGTTTTGTTGCGAAACATTTCTTCGGTAAAATAAATAGAGAAAAGGGGTGTAATCTGCCTATGTCTATGCACACATCATCTTTTCCGGGTTACCCGCAATTCATATCCTTTACAGTAACGAACTCGTGCAACCTTCGATGTAAAATGTGCGGCCAGTGGAGCGAAGAAGGATACATCCTCAACCGCGCTATTGACACACGGCAGCAGATGACGTTAGAGGATTGGAAACGCCTGGTTGATGAAATCGCTCAGCACAAAATCAGATTTATTCTTATCCGCGGCGGCGAGCCTTTTCTGTTCAAAGGAATTATCGAACTTCTGAAGTACGTCAACGGTAAGGGAATTTTTCTTTCCGTTGATACAAACGGTACCGTGCTGGATCAGTTCGCTGAAGATCTGAGCACCATTAGCAATATGCACATCACGTTCTCGGTCGATGGACCGGAAGAGGTTCACGATGAGGTGCGAAAAATGAATGGAAGCTTCCGGAGGATAAAGCATAACATCGCGCTGTTGAATGATCTGGAGAAGAAGAACGGTAACAAAATAAGTAAAAGCATCTGTTTCACGATCAGCGGGTACAATTACCGGGTATTGGGCGAAATGGCAGACGTGGCGCGAAGTCTCTCCATTCCCTCTCTCAACATTGTCCCCTTCTACTATTATTCGAGCGAGGTGGGGTCGATGTATGAGAAGGAGCTGGAAGACAATTTCGACGCTCGCGCATTTTCCTGGAAGGGATTTCATCACGAGAACTCGGGAATTGAGTTCGACAGATTTCGAGAGGAGCTTAGGGAATACCGGGCGAGTCTCGGCGACATCTATGACTTTCCCTACCTCCCCCTGACCGAAGATGAATACAGGGTTTGGTTTCAGGATCCACTCACTCCGGTAAGGCCATTAACATGCATGAATGTCGAAACACTGATCGATATACAGCCGAGCGGCGAAGCGAACTTCTGCGTCGACTTTCCCGATTATTCCATCGGTAACGTAAAAAACTCCGGTATCGGTGAAGTCTGGAATAGCTCAAAAGCTCAACGATTCCGCGATTACAGGCGTGAGAAGCCGCTCTCGGTCTGCCACCGATGCGGAGCCAAATACATATCAGAAATTAAAGAATAGCCGCCTTCGAAGGAAAAAGAGTTCACAATTAGTTCACCAACATTCCAAAAGAATCTCATCATGCTATCGACCTATCTTCCTAAGGGGAGTCTTTTCATCGTCGTGTTCTTGTTGTCACTCAACGTCGTTTTGTGCCAGAAACTCAAAGTGAACGATTTAGAATACTTTGAAACGACGGGACTCAATGTTTTCGTGTTTAGTAATCAGTATAACGGATTCTTCTTTGACGAGAAGACGGCCGGGATAGAGCTCGTCCATCATGGCGTGCGCACGGCAACCGGCGGTGCCGTACGTTTGCAGCCGACGCCCGAGCAATGGGATCAGATTCCTGCGATGACGGATCGGAAAGTGATCAGGGAGAATAATTCGATCGAGGTAACCCTGCGGTATAAAGACTACGATTTCGATTCCAAAGTCACCGTGACGGCAAAAGACAACGGAGTAATTATTCGCGTCAGCCTTGATAAGCCGCTTCCGGATAAGTTTGTCGGCATTGCCGGTTTTAACCTCGAATTCCTTCCCTCCTGCTACTTTGAAAAGACTTATTTGGCGGACGGCAGACCGGGTATATTTCCTTTGTACCCCTCCGGCAATACGGAAATCCATCCCCTCTCGCAGAAAATCCCTCAATTCAACGGGTACTCAACATTTGACGACAGAGGCAGAGGAGAGTTTCTTGTGCCGGAACCTCTTGCCTCAGGCAGGACGTTAATTTTGGCTCCCGAAGATCCGGAGCGCTTAGTAAAAATCCAATCTTCGACCCAAGATCTGATGTTGTTCGATGGTCGCAACCTGGCGCAGAATGGCTGGTTCGTCGTCCGTAGCTTGATTCCGGCCAATAAGACCGGCATTGTTCTGGAATGGTACCTAGAGCCAAACACAATACCGAACTGGACACGAAAGCCGGTCATCGGATTTTCACAAGTCGGCTATCACCCTTCACAGAATAAAATTGCCGTAATAGAGTTGGATAAAAACGATACTCCCTTGAAAGATGCTTCCATGCTGCAAGTGATGCCGGACGGAAAATTTGTGGAGAAACTCAAAGCCGACGTGAAACCCTGGGGAAACTATCTCCGGTACAATTATGTGA
>CAYYHS010000605.1:0-2243 GCA_964471785.1 uncultured Chitinophagaceae bacterium | reverse complement strand
AGAGGAAGTGGGACAGTACCAGGGCGCATACAAAGTGAGTCAAGGCATGCTCCAGAAGTTCGGGGAGAAACGGGTTATCGATACGCCGATCACAGAAGCCGGTTTTGCCGGCCTCGGCATCGGTGCAGCGATGGTAGGGTTACGCCCGATTGTGGAGATGATGACTTGGAACTTTGCGATCCTTGCATTCGACCAGCTCTTCAACAATGCGGCGAAGATCCGCTATATGTCGGCGGGGCAGTTCAAAGTGCCGATGGTGGTGCGCGGTCCATCAGGCGCTGCGCACGCCCTCGCCTCGCAGCATTCGCAGTCGCTCGAGTCGATGTTGGCCCATGTGCCGGGTCTTATCGTCATTATTCCATCGACCCCGGCGGACGGCAAAGGGTTGCTCAAGTCGGCGATCCGCGATGACAACCCCGTGATGTTCATGGAAAGCGAAATGATGTACGGTCACAAAGGAGAAGTGCCAGAGGAAGAGTACATGATTCCGATCGGTGTAGGAGACGTCAAACGAAAAGGAGAACACGTCACGATCGTCGCGTGGTCAAAGATGCTGCACGTTTCCCTCGCCGCGGCAGACGAGCTGATGAAGGAAGGGATCGAGGCGGAGGTCATCGACCCTCGCACGATTCGGCCGCTTGATGAAGAGCTTATCATCAACTCCGTCAAGAAAACGAACCGATGCGTGATTGTGGAAGAGGCCTGGCCGTTTGCTTCCGTCGGCGCCGAGATTGCAAGCCGTGTGCATTCCCACGCTTTTGATTATCTCGATGCGCCGGTCGAGAGAGTCAACGGCGCAGACATTCCGATGCCGTATGCTACGAACCTGGAGAAACTGGCCTTGCCGAGCGTTCCTAAAGTGATCGCCGCCGTCAAGAAAGTTCTCTATCGGTAGTCTTATTTGAATCACATCCTGAAAGCGACTAGTACATGGCGACAAAAATAGCAATGCCGAAACTCAGCGACACGATGGAAGAAGGGATCATCCTCAAGTGGATCAAGAAAGAGGGAGATGCTGTGAAACAGGGAGAGATCATCGCGGAGGTTCAGACGGACAAAGCGGATATGGAACTTGAAGCCTACGATACCGGTATCATCCGGAAAATATTTGTTCCGGAAGGAAAAGGCGCTGCGGTCGGCAAGCCGATTGCGATCATTGGATCAGCAACTGAAGATATCGCTGCGCTTCTCGTCGACACCGGAGCAGCGGCTGTCGGACACGGCGCGCCCGCTGCTGCATCCTCAGCCCCGGCAACGGTGGCGCAAGCTGCGGCTCCCGTACAGAAGACGATGCCCGGCCCCGGGAGTGATGACAGACTCAAGGTTTCACCACTCGCCAAAGTTATTGCGGCGCAAAACAAGATAGACCTGCATTCAATTACCGGATCGGGCCCGATGGGGAGGATCGTGAAGAAGGATCTCGAAGGACAATTGTCCAAAGGGATGGGACGGGCTTCGAGATCGTACGTGGCGGGGACGACGCTAGAGATCCCGGTGTCTCTGATGCGAAAGACAATCGCGAAGCGCCTCGTCGAAAGTAAAACGACGGCGCCCCATTTCTACTTGACGTATGAGATCGACATGAAACGTGCCATCGACCTCCGCACGTCGCTGAATACAACCGGGGATATCAAGATCAGCTACAACGACATCATTGTCCGGGCCTGCGCATTTGCACTGCGCAATCATCCGAAAGTGAACTCGACATTTGCCGGAGACAAGATCATTCAACACGGTGCAATCAATGTCGGCATCGCCGTTGCTCTCGACGACGGCTTGATCACACCGGTACTCCGCAATACCGACATGAAAAGCCTTTTCGACATTGCGGAAGAATCGAAGGAACTTGCGGCTAAAGCCAGGGACAAGAAGCTGAAACCCGATGAGTTCAGCGGGGGAACTTTTACGGTGAGCAACCTCGGCATGTTCGGGGTTGAAGAGTTCGCCGCCATCATCAATCCACCCGAAGCCGCCATCCTTGCCGTCGGCGCTATAGCCGAGAAACCCGTCGTTGAGAACGGCCAGATCGTCGTGGGGCACCGGCTGCAGCTCACTCTCTCGTGCGATCACAGGGTTGTCGACGGAGCGGTGGGCGCACAGTTCATGCAGGAAGTGAAGCTGATCCTCGAGAACCCCTGGAAACTCGCGATGTAATTTTTCGAGAAAATATTCTTGCATTTTCGCCCATTTTGGCGTAACTTTAAAAGCTTCACAAATCTGAATTTTGAAATCTGGAGGTTGTC
>CAYYHS010000604.1:0-2245 GCA_964471785.1 uncultured Chitinophagaceae bacterium | reverse complement strand
CTTCTTTTTGAAGGCAGAATAGAATGCAGTCTTCGAATTAAAACCCGAGTCAAAACCGGCCGCCAGGATCGTCATGTAATCATAGTGCTTGTCAGCGAAACGTCTCTTCACTTCTTCTACCCTGTACTCATTAACAAAATCATAAAAGTTCTTCCCCAGTTTTTGATTGATGACCTGCGACACATAATACGCAGGCAAATTCATTTTCTCGGCGACATCGTCAAGTTTCAGGTCGGTCCGTTGGAAAAGCTTTTCTGTATCCATGAGAGCCCGGAGTTTCTCTAGATACTCGTCAATTTCCGCTTCGGTGAGCGAAGAAGTGGCATATTTCTTTTTCCCCACCTGATCGAATCCCGGCAGTGGCTCATTCCTTGGCTCTTGAAAAATAACGGGTTGGTTATAGCCAAAATACCCTATAACATACATCGTGATGAGAGCAAGGAACGCACTTATTTCCCATATCAGCGGGGAATGATAAAACACCCTTACGGCAAAGACGAGCCAAAGTACTATGAAAATGACCAGCAGATTGCGAAGCCACGTAAGACTTACCCGCTCCGTGAATGAAAAGTTATTCTTGATGCTCTTGGAATGTTCCAAGAGTCTTCTTACAGATAAAAGGAGATATGCAAGGATGTGGATCTCACCACAGATATAAAAGATCGGGTTTATGATAAATTCGTGATTCAGGAAGGCATTAGAGATCAATCGGACTTTATCTTCTCCACTGAGGGAATAAACCGGAAGAAAGAAGACGTAAAGTCCTGCTGCCGGAAGAAAATGTACAACGAGTTTTCCCTGGAATTTCCATTCGAACGATGTCAAGGCTTTAACGTAAAAATAGATCAACGGACCCAGCACAAAGAGCAAAGGATTAAGGACCAAAAGCATATGTGGGTATTCAAGGATCAGCCCAGACTGGACAAGAACGTCCCAAATTTGAAGCAATGAGAAACAGAATATCAGCAGCGAAAGATATTTATTTGCTCTCATATTTCCTTTGCGGGAAAAGAAGAGCATGGGAGACAAGAAACATCCCACCGAAGATGCCACAAAAAAAGCAATACTTACTATTGTAATGCCGGGATGCGGGGTATGCATGAATAGATCTCGATTTTAAGTCTTCCTTCTGTGCAACCTGACGGCCCCCCCCTGTTCAGATCGCCGATAACTTTCCTCTTCTCGAGGTGTTCCTTCTCAACAGAGGCTCCGGCGAAGCAATCCCCATTTTCGACTGCAGGACTTTACAATTTATTTGTTCAAATTTCAACCTGCAATCACCGCCGATTCAAGGAAAGTATTAGTCCTCATCCCTCTGAACGCGCCACCTATCAAACCAGTAGGCAACCACCACCATGAGCATCGAGACCGCGGCATAAGACACCATAATGGAAGTCGTCGCTATCCCCCGTAATCCGGCAAAGTCAAACACTGGGACGACTTTTGAACTCACGGCAATATAGAGGAAAAGGAGAAACGTCACAGCAAACGTCTTCGGAGTGCGCGTCAGTATTCCAAAAAACGTGGCGGCCGAGGCGATGAAGAGCATGCCATTCAAGGCAGCAATGGCACTGAAGGGATCGTCCACGCTCAAGCGGAGCAACGGAATGAATCCCAAAAGTATCGTCGATAAAAATGCAGAGAACAACTTTAAGAGGGCAAAATGACGTCTCACGCAGGGGGCACTAAAGATCAATCGCGTAGTATTTCTGAGCCTATCTCTTGTAGAGATGGTTGCAAGAAGAGGCACAAGAATCAAAACAATGATGGGAAAAATTGTTTCCCGAATCGCACTTATCGGAGCAAAGAGACTGAAGAGCATTGATGCTGCGATCGCAATGAAAAACATAGGGTGCAGCGCCAGCGTCAGCCGGACGTCGAGTATGCTTGCTCTGAGTAAGGATGGAGGACCAATGATCCATCCACCGCGAGGGACTACGATGCGAAGCCACACTGAAACGAGTTTCTGCCACAGGAGCGCCACCTTCCCGGTGTCGACTTTTTCGCGCGAACTCCTTCGCGCAGGATCGAATCGACGAAAGGCAGCCCAGGCGATACCGAAAAAGGGAATCGTGAATAGAATAGATGCCAGCCGTAGGATCACAATCTCAGGAATCCATTTAAGCCCGGAGAACAAGAGAGGAGGCAGAGCTGCATTAAAAGGAGCGTAACCGATGGTGAAACTCGTCGACCCGGTGACGGCGATAATCTCTTTGACGAAGAAACCCAGGCCGGTGAAATCTGC
>CAYYHS010000603.1:0-2258 GCA_964471785.1 uncultured Chitinophagaceae bacterium | reverse complement strand
GTTTTTGCGCACGCTGCATATATTCGTACTCGCCGCTCCAAATAATGTTGTATCCTGGCGGTTCTTTGATCTTCTCTGCAACGATTCGCTGCGCGTTTTGAACATACGTTCCGACATCGATATCCTTAATGTCCACATAGACCCACGCATTCGGTCTGGTATCTTCGCTGCGTACGACCATAGGACCCTTGCGTGGTGTAATGGTAGCGAGTTGTCCTATTGGGATCTGCTGGCCGGAAGGAGTAGGAACGAGGACCCTTTGGAGTGCCTCCAAATTGTCGCGAAGTTCACGGCTGTAGCGAAGGTTGACGGTGTACCGTTCGAGCCCCTCCACCGTGTTCGTAACGCTCATACCTCCCATAGCAGTCTCGATAACGCCCTCCACATCGCCAACCGTTAACCCGTAACGTGCGGCTTCCTTTCGGTTGATGTCGAAGTCGAGGTATTTCCCTCCAACGGTTCGTTCCGCGAATGCGGTCAGTGTTCCGGGAACGGTTCGCATCACAGATTCAACCTCTTTGCCAATTTGCTCAAGCCTATCAAGGTCCGGTCCGGAGATCTTGATGCCGACGGGGGTCTTAATTCCGGTGCTGAGCATATCCGTGCGGGTTTTGATGGGCATCGTCCACGCATTGGTGACACCAGGGAACTGAATGGCCCGGTCCATTTCATCGATCAATTTTTGCACCGTCATCCCGGGACGCCACTCATTCTCGGGATTCAGCATGATCGTCGTTTCCACCATGTCCAACCCGGCAGGATCAGTAGCGGTTTCTGCTCTTCCGATTTTGCCGAACACGTGATGCACTTCGGGAAATTGCCGAATAATCTTGTCCGTCTGCTGTAACAACTGTTTTGCTTTCGTGATCGACATTCCCGGCAAAGTCGTTGGCATATACAGGATGTCCCCTTCATAAAGAGGAGGCATGAACTCAGAGCCGATCTTGTTAAACGGAAAAATTGTTATGGCAAGGAGAGCGAGAGCTGCAACGATGATCCACTTGTTAAACTTAAGGACAAAACTGACAACAGGGGTATACGCCCAGATAAGAAACCGGTTGATCGGGTTCCTATTCTCGGGCAGGATTTTTCCGCGTATCCAATATCCCATAAGAACAGGGACGATCGTTATCGAAAGAATTGCTGCGGCGGCCATTGAATATGTCTTGGTAAAAGCCAGCGGTCTGAAGAGACGTCCCTCTTGAGCCTCAAGCGTGAAGACGGGAATGAACGAAACCGTAATCACAAGCAGGGAGTAGAAGAGTGCTGGGCCAACCTCTTTCGATGCATCCAGAATCACTTGCCAGTGTTCTCGGCGCTCCGCCGGAGGCTTTAGTGCTTCGTGCTCGATATGTTTATGGGCGTTTTCAATCATTATGATTGCAGCATCCACCATGGCTCCTATGGCTATGGCGATACCGCTGAGGGACATAATGTTTGCGTTAATGCCCTGTATCTTCATCACGATGAACGCCATGAGGATTGCGGTCGGCAGCGTAAAGATTGCCACCAACGCGCTTCGGGCGTGAAGCAGGAAGAGGATACAGACAATTGCCACAATGATGATCTCTTCCGTCAGCTTATCTTTGAGCGTCTCGATTGCCCGTTCGATAAGGCTTGAGCGATCGTACGCCGTATTGATCTTGACGTCTTCCGGAAGCCCTTGCTTCAAAACTTCAAGTTTTTTCTTCACGTTATCAATCACTTCGAGAGCGTTCTGTCCATACCTCATGACGACAATGCCCCCCACGACTTCGCCTTCGCCGTTGCTTTCCGCGAGGCCCCGGCGCATCAACGGACCTATCGTTACGTCGGCAACATCTTTGATGGACACTGGTGTTCCGCTCTTTTTATCCACCATCAACGGAATGTCTTTGATATCATCTATAGATTTGATGTAGCCAAGCCCACGCACCATGAATTCTGTTTCGCCCATCTCAATGACTTCCCCCCCAACGTCATTGTTCGAATTCTTGATAGCCATTTCCACCATGCTGAGAGGGATGTTGTACGCCTGGAGTTTTGCAGGGTCGACCGTTACCTGATACTGCTTCACATAACCGCCGATACTGGCGACCTCCGCCACGCCGCTGACCGTCGACAACCCATATTTCAAGTACCAGTCCTGATATGAACGGAGCTCCTGAAGCGAGTGTTTGTCCGATGTTAAGGTGTACTCGAATACCCAACCGACCCCGGTAGCGTCGGGTCCAAGCGTCGGCACGACGTTGGAAGGTAAACGCTTCTGCGCATAGTTG
>CAYYHS010000602.1:0-2261 GCA_964471785.1 uncultured Chitinophagaceae bacterium | reverse complement strand
GCATTCACCAGTACAAGCCCTTCCCGGATCCGGCTGTCCTGCACGCAGGCTTCCACCTGCGCGGTGATGTTGACAAAGCCGCGCCTGGAAGGAAGGTTGAACCACAATTCTTTTCGGTAGGATTTCATGCGCCGCTCCTTGAAAATAAACCTGGCTGTGCCCGTTCCCGCAAGCCAGGCTGCAAGGCGTAAACGGGGCACTAAAGTGAGATACGATGCCGCCTAGGGCTTTCTCAAAGTCAGGAATTATGTCATCCTGAGCGCCGATCTTTGGCGCGAAGGATCTCGATTGGGTCGGAAAACTAGATCCTTCGTCGCTGGAAAACGCTCCTCCAGGATGACGGACTAAGGCCTTCCCGCGACTTTGAGAAAGCCCTGCGATGCCGCCCAGGGTGTTCTTAAAGTCGTAAATGGAGTTGTAAGAAATGACCTTCTTCGATTAAGCTTTTGGTGGCGAAACACAAAAGAAAATCGAGGAAGGTCAATATGGAGTCTAACACACCGGCAGGGCTCGTGTTTGATGTTGGTAGCATATTTGCTCGTTTGCAAACACTCAGTGACAAACGTAAACGGAGAGGTTTGAGATATTCGCTAGCGCTGATTTTGGTGATCATGATGTTAGCGAAAATCTGTGGTGAGAATCATCCGAGCGGGATTGCGGAATGGGCCAAACATCGGACTGAATTGATAGCAGACCTGCTCAAACTTGAGCGGAAGAAAATGCCACACCACAGCACGTATCGTCGCATATTGGCAGACATAGTGAATGCTAAAGAACTTGAGCAAGTGAGCAGTGAATACTTGAGTGGAAAGAAATTCTTTGGCAAGCAGGTGCTCTTAGCGATCGATGGCAAAGTATTGCGCGGGACGCTGGATGAAGATCAGAATGGGACCTACCTTTTGGCAGCCTATCTACCCTGTGCAGGGATCGTGCTAATGGAAGTAGCCATTGAAGGCAGGGGTGGTGAAATACCAGCCGCCCCGAAGGTATTGAAAAGCATTGATTTACGAGAAAAAGTGGTCATGGGAGATGCTTTACATACCCAAAGGCAACTTTCTATTCAAATTGTGGAGTGGCAAGGTGAATATATTTGGTTTGCAAAAGGTAATCAGCCCCAGATGGAAGAGAATATTCGTCTGTGGTTTGAGCCAGATGTGCAGCCCATCCCAGGCATGAGCTTTCCGCCCAAAGATTTCGAGACTGCTCAAGAAACCAATAAGGGTCACGGACGACTTGAAACACGCACGATCACTGTGAGCAGCCAACTCAAAGATTTCTTGGATTGGCCTTATCTGGAGCAGGTCTTTAAACTGCATCGTCGCTTCGTCTCTCTCAAGACGGGCGAAATCCAGGAGCAGATCGAATATGGGTTCACCAGCCTGACACGCGAGGAAATAACTCCTATCGACTTGATGAACAAGATCCGCTCCTACTGGGGCATAGAAAACGGCTTGCATTATCGCCGCGATGTTACCTTACGCGAAGACTACACTCGCATGACCAAGGGAAATGCCGGGCAAGTCATGGCTTGTATCAATAACCTGATCCTGGGTGTCCTTGTTCCAAAAAAGAAGTATCGCACCCTGCCTGCGGCCAGACGTTACTTCAGTGCACGCCCAGCTGAAGCTCTTGATCTGATTCTGCGACTTTAAGAACATCCTGCGATGCCGCCCAACATCTGTTATGTAATTGTACAAGATGTTATATACTCAAGCTAACGTCATTTTTTGAGGAGCCAGCATGCTTTCCATTGAGAAAGTAGACACATCGAACAAGAAGCAGGTCAAGCGTTTTGTCGAATTTTCCTACAAGCATTATGCGGACTGTCCGCAATGGGTTCCGCCGCTGTTCATCGACTCCTATCTGTTCCTGAACCGCCAGAAGCACCCGTTCTTCGAGCATTCAGATGTCGATTTTTTTATCGCGGTGCGCGATGGGTTGGACGTGGGCCGGATTGGCGCGATCGAGAACAAGCCGTATAACAAGTATCACCAGACCAAAGAAATCGATTTCTACTTCTTCGAGTGCGAGAATAATATCGAGACGGCGCGCGCGCTGTTCGAGACGGTGTTCGAGTGGGGACGCGCCCGCGGGCTGGGGCAGATCGTGGGTCCCAAGGGCATGGGCCCGCTGGACGGTTATGGCATCCTGATCGAGGGCTTCAAAGAGCGCCAGATGATGACCATGACGAATTACAACTACGAATACTACCGAACGCTGGTGGAAACGCTCGGTTTCGAAAAAGAGGTGGATTTCGTTTC
>CAYYHS010000601.1:0-2262 GCA_964471785.1 uncultured Chitinophagaceae bacterium | reverse complement strand
CCGAGGAGAAAATTCCAGAATTTCTCCACCGTGTCGATATGGATTTTCTCGTCGGGCGAATGGACTCCTTCGAGTGTCGGTCCGAATGACACCATATCCATGCTCGGGAATTTCTCGCCGATGATTCCGCATTCCAGACCGGCGTGGATGGCTTTTACCTCCGGTTGTTTGCCGTAGAGCGACTGGTATGCGGATTTGGCAACTTTGAGGATCGGCGAGTCGAGATTCGGCTTCCAGCCGGGATAACCTTCGGCTTGCTCCACCTTGGCCCCGCCAAGCGAGAAGACCGCGGCGACAGTCTGAAGTATTTCATCGATCTCAGAAGCTACGGAGCTCCTCTGGCTTGTCGTCAAAACGATCCTGCCCTTTTCTGTTCTGATGATTGCCACATTCGTTGAAGTTTCTACCAAGCCCGGGATATCAGCGCTCATTTTGATGACGCCGTGCGGAAGAGCTGCAATCGTTTTTGTCAACGCCTCCTGTTGATTTCTCTTCATGATCTTGCTGTGCTTCATAGAAGCAGCTTCCTCGATGACAATTGCGAGGTCGGGCTCCACAGTCGCCAACTCTGCTTTCACGATGCCGTTGCACTGCTCAACAATCGTCTTCGCCCTTTTAGCGTTTCTTCGCGGAATGTGGACTACCGCTTCGGCTTCACGCGGGATTGCGTTGCTCTTGTTCCCTCCTTCGATCGACGAGAGTCGTGCGTCGGCTTTTTCCAGCGCAAGAAGAACGCGGTTGAGAATTTTCAGGGAGTTGCCGCGGCCTTTGTCGATCTCCAACCCCGAATGGCCGCCGCGTAATCCTTTAACGTGGATAACGAATGCAGCCGAATCCGCCGGTGCGGTCTTCAAAGTGACCTTCCAGGTTCCGACAGTATTTCGTCCTCCCGAGCATCCAACATAGAGGGCTCCCTCTTCTTCAGAGTCGAGATTCATGAGGGTGTTGCTCTGAAGGAATCCCGGCTTCAAATTATTCGCTCCCGTCAGTCCTGTCTCCTCGTCAACAGTAAAGAGAAATTCGAGTGGACCATGAACGAGGTTTTTGTCTTCCATGATAGCGAGGTTGGTGGCAACAGCAATTCCGTTGTCGGCTCCGAGCGTCGTGCCGTTTGCCATGAGGAAATTGTTCTTGCGAACCAGTTCGATCGGGTCTTTTTCAAAATCGTGGGCTGTTTCTTTGTTCTTCTCGCAGACCATATCAAGGTGACCCTGGAGGCATACACTCGGCGCGTTTTCGTGCCCTGCCGAGGCGGGCTTCCTCACCACAACGTTCAGGAGCTTGTCCTGTTTCGCCTCGAGCCCTAAGCTTTTTGCTGTCTGGACGATATAGTTCGAGATCTGTTTTTCATTCTTTGAGCCACGTGGAATTTTGCTTATCTCGGCAAAATATTTCCACACCAGCTCGGGTTTTAGACCATCAATTGCGGTAGACATGGTATTTGTCCTTTCGATGCATTTAGAGAAAATATGTTCTTCTTCTCGCGGCAGCGGCTACGACATCGATTGCGATGTCATCGTTACGCTGCTTCGCCCTTCGTTCCGATTTCTGCCGGCTCGCGTGAGCCGTCAATCAAGATGAATTTCGATTCATCGAGTCTTCGCATGAAAGCACCGACCCTGTCGAGCATCGGTTCGATCCCCTCGCCAAAATGATCGCTCATCTTCCCTGCAATTTCCCGGACGCTTTTTCTGCCGTCACACTCAACCCAAAAAAAACTGCCATACGTATCAAGCTTCAGCCGGATGTACGGCTTTGCTAATGCCGGAATGAGCCACCGCGAGGCGAACCTCCCCTGAAACTTAGGGACGATGAGAACAACCGTTCCGTCGGAGTTTGAGGCCGACTGAATATTGCGAACCGGCCTCAATTCGAGAAGGTTTACCGCTCGTTCAGAACCTTTTGTCACGCATTTTCCTTAGAAAAACGGACCTGCGATTTGACACATCGCAGGTTCAATAAACATGTCAGCGGACCAAATCTCAGAAGACCGCTGTCGGAGGTGCCGGTTCATCCGGTCTTCCCGCATTTGCCAGCGGTATCTGGACGAGAATCCAACCGATAGCCGCAAAGATCAGGAGGCTGACGCTGAACGGAAACGGAAGGAACGAGAATATCCCGGGGAGCACGTCGGCATATTTGACATCAAAGAAAGCAAGCCCGGCGAAGAGCAACCCGATGAGAGCCTCGCCGGCAATCAAGCCCGCAGCGAGAAGTACGCCCGTGTTTTCCACACGCGCCTTTTGGGCATCGTTGTGCCCC
>CAYYHS010000600.1:0-2263 GCA_964471785.1 uncultured Chitinophagaceae bacterium | reverse complement strand
TGGACGTTCGAGGCTGAGCACCTGCAACTGGAGCAATGGCGCCTTGGCTTTGTTCCTGCCGAAACTTCGCCACACGGGTGGGATCATCGGGACTAGCGACGATTAACTGTCGATCCAAAAGTAAAATGGCATCCGATGTCTGCTGCATGGAACTGATATTGAAAAGACTCTTGGTTGCAGCCAAGGCCTGATCATATTTTCCATCGCCATTCAGGGCGCTAATTTGCCGTTGCAGCGCCCATTGGGCGATCTCCGGATTATCAATACATTTAATGGCAAAATCCTGAAACGCTGACGCATATTCCGCCGCCGAGCGATGAGCCAACAGTTCTTCGGTCAGGTCTGAATCCAACGCGCCGCGAGCATTTGCAGGATCTTTCTTTATCCCATCCTGAATTGCTGCTATTGCCTCATCCGGCTTTCCATTTCCAAGTAAAATTCCCGCTTGCATGATATACAGATAACCGAAACTTGTGCTGCGATCGGCAGTTTTTTGATTTTTGCCCAATTCCACCAATTCCAGGCGTTCAGTAACATGAGAATCCATTGACATGATCAGCCCACGAAGGATGTGCATACTGAACTCTGCCTGTTTTCTATTCTCCTGATACCAAGCCTTTAAGTCCTCTAGACCCAGAATGATTTGAGCATCATCCCCGCTCTTTAGCTGGCTCTCAATCTTTCCCCGACGGGCTATCGTCTGAGGCGTTTCGCTTGCACTGACGGCCGGCTTGACAGTCGCTCCTGCTGGATTGCTGGCAGTTTTTGTTGGGGCTGCTGCAACGAGTGGTATGGGTGGAGCGCCAATGGCAGCTCGCGCCGGTATTTTGCCGGCAGCCACATCCTTGTCATCCAAAAAACATTTAACGTCTTGACCCTTAATCTCGACGCGTATGTCATACCATCGATTGGGTTCGATGGCGATTTTGCCCAATGGGCTGAAGACCCCTATGGTACCATTTTGCGATATTTCCAGATCGACCGTTGTGTTTCGCCTGCTCCCAATGTTCAGTGCCACATAGTTGTCCGCATCCCAAGCATGAAATACAACACGAAATCCTTCATTCCCGGAGATCTTTCGACCTTTGACAGTAACCACGTATTCTGTCCAATTCACATCGCCCACCAACGCAATGCATCCGGCGTCACTGCTGGTTTGTCGGAGTACACCGTCCACATTGATCCATTGGCCAACCAGCGTGGTCCAACCAGTGATTCCTTTTGTGAAATCACCTTGGTAAAGCACCTTGTCCCCGTTGGTAACCTTAAAGTCCTTGTACTCCGAAACCGTCCCCCAAGTCCCGACGCCCGCGGCACCATGTGAGGCCGCTTGGGATAAAGCGCCCTTGGCGGCCGTAGGCGGCACGGCGGGCGATCCTACCGATGTTGCCTGCGCCAAGAAAATCGCGGAATTAATAGAGGTATCGGCACCTTGAACAGACGCCGGAAGATTCATCCCAAAAATGCCCAGCACGATAAAGACTGCAAAATTCTTCACCATGTCTCCCAGTTGATGGAATTGATCTTGCTGCTTAAATGATGCCCGAATTCTGGCCTGAGAAATGAAAAATAACTTTGGGCACCCGCAAGATCGCCGCAAACTTCATCGATCAAACGCTGGTAAACACACTCTGTTCACCGACACCTTCTCGGGCAACACATGTTTGACGACAAGGGCAGGATAACGCGCCGTCGTGAACCGTCAAGAACAAAATAGACGGTCAATCGATATTCTTCGGTTGTTGATGCGTTGATTGCAACAGGGGGGTACAGGGGGGTTGTCTTTGTGCAACCTATTACAAAATCAGCTTTTACACACGAGCAATTCCGCTGGTTGGCGAGCTTGTTAACTCCTAGATTTGCATCAAAAAAAGTTTAACACAAGACTATTATTCTGCCGTTCGGACTTCAATTTTTGCCTCGTTGAGGCTAAAAAGACGTTTCATTAATCGAGAGCAATCTACGGACAACATCGGAGTTGAGCGAGAGTAGCCTTTTGCAAAGGGGATCTTATGAACAAATGTAAATTCATCGGTTGTTTAGCTATTTTGATTGCCGTCTGTCTGAGCAGTGAGTCACTCAGTGCCGCCGACCCGGCTCGGTCCATCATCGCCTTCGACAACGACTGGCGTTTCAACAAAGGTGACGCCCCCGGTGCCGAAACGACTGCCTTCAACGACACAGCCTGGACACAGATTAACGTCCCGCATGATTGGTCAATCGAAGGCCCTTTCTTGCAGGACGCTCCCAGTCGCAGTGCAGG
>CAYYHS010000599.1:0-2264 GCA_964471785.1 uncultured Chitinophagaceae bacterium | reverse complement strand
GCGAGCCTCATCGATACGGTCACCGGAAATTTCTTCAACACGTTTAACAATGCACACGACAACCTGAGGAAGCTTGGCATTCAGGTCGGCGGTACAAACGGTGTGACATGGCAGGGAAACATTTACATAAAAAACGTTTCTCTCGTTAATCAAGTCGTTGCCGCGCCGCCACCGCCTCCGATAACGACGCCGGTCTGGGTGATCGCAAACTTTGACAGCGCTTCGAACGGCGGCAAACAAGGTTTTTATGTGCCGTCGTGGGCGAGCGGTTTGTTGGCACGCGCCAACGGTTTATTTTTCAGTAAACCGGGTTACGTTCTCCAGGGGGGTGTCCGATTGTCTTCTTCGACACCCGAATTTGCCGTGGTGAGAGACAGTGTTGTGATGCAGAAGAACGATTCTGTTGTAACCCGCCTGACCTGCGCGATCTATCTCCCGCAGTCGATGCCGGTGAACGCGATTGTAAAGTTATATCTCAACGGCGGAACGAACGATAGTGTTGCAGTTGCAGATACCCTCGGCAAACAGATCACGGGCGGTCAGTGGACTACCCTGGCCATTAATAAGCTCGATTCGCTTTCCGGCATCGGAAAATTTGATCCGACGAAACCGGCAAGAATCGGAGTTGCAGTTTACTATCCCGGCGCTCTCGATACTACAACGTGGGCCGGCACGATCGAGGTGGACGATTTCACCGCCTACGGTATCTGGTTCCCGGCCGGAGTTCCGTCCGGCGTCAAACAAGGCGGCGCGGGTGTCGTCTATCAATACCAACTCTACAGCAACTATCCGAATCCGTTCAACCCGTCCACGAAGATCAAATACGACGTTCACATGGATACAAAAGTGCTCATCAGGGTATTTGATATCCTTGGCAGAGAGGTCGCTACGCTGGTCGACCGGAAGCAGGGAGCCGGAGAGTATGAAGTTGAATTCAACGCTTCTTCGTTCTCGAGCGGTGTGTACTTCGTTCGCATGGATGCAGGCGGGTTTGTCAAGACTCAGAGAATAATGTTGTTGAAATAAATCGTACGTGCACGGGCGGGATCAAATGTGATCCCGCCCATTTTTTTTTGAATCCCGGGCCGGCAGCCGAGTCTATCTCACGCAGGATTGTTGAATTGTTTATCTGGAGAGTGCCGGAAATTTCTATCACCACTGTCCCCTCTTCAAACGCAGACGTTCGGCTTGCCCGCCGTACGACTGGTCCGTGCCGCAGATCAACCGAACAAAACATGATAATGAAGGTATGTAGGATTCCATCCAGAGTTGGTTATTCATCACTATTGGTGCAGGAGTTATTATGAAGGTAACCGGAGCGTATTTCAAAACCGCTGTTGGGCGAATATTCGCAGGCGTACTGCTTCTCTTTCTTTTTGCGACGGGAGCTGTTTTATCACAAGCCAGGATTCCGTATGCAGGAAGGAATATTTTTATCAGCGGCATCAACGTCGCGTGGGTGAACTTTTCCGGCGATATCGGTCCGACGGCACCGAACCTGGCTCAGTTTCAGACGGAGTTTCAGACGGTGCACGCCAGCGGCGGGAATGTCATGCGCTTCTGGCTCCATACGAACGGCACGCAGACTCCTGTGTTCGATGCCAATGGATTCGTTACCGGACCAGGGCCCGTGGCGATCCGGAACCTCAAACAGATTCTTGCCCTTGCTCATCAATACAATATCGGATTGATCTTGTGCCTTTGGTCGCATGATATGCAGAATCAATCAGAAATGGATACAGCCGGATTGCATCGGAATGCAAAGTTGTTGACCGACACCGCGCATACGAATGCATACATCAGAAACGCTCTGATTCCGATGGTCGATTCATTGAAAGGTAACCCGGCGGTCGCTGCATGGGAAATCTTCAACGAGCCCGAAGGCATCACGAATGAATTCGGCTGGTCGGGGAACGATCACGTACCGATCGCGAGCATCCAGAGGTGCGTCAATTTGATGGCAGGGGCGATTCATAGGACAGACTCGACCGCGCTTGTCACAAGCGGTGCAGTCACGTTTCAAACATTGACCGATGTTCCCACAACCGAGAACGTTTATGGCGGATTGAACAAGTCAATCAGCAGTATCTCTGCCGTGGATCAACAAATCGCTGCACAAGCCTTTAACACGAGACACCGGACAAACATGACAAGTGCGGAGTACGCGAATTACATACAAAAGACGTCGGCGGCGAACAACAAAAACTATTACAGGGACGATCGTCTTAAGGCATCCGGCGGGGATAGTCTGGGAACGCTCGATT
>CAYYHS010000598.1:0-2265 GCA_964471785.1 uncultured Chitinophagaceae bacterium | reverse complement strand
CGGTGAGTTTGAAATCAACCATCAAATCAAAACTACTGTATTCATCCACAGTCACAATATCGCCGCCGTTCGCTGCCTCGCGTCCTCCTGAAGCCTCGACGATGAGCATGCCATCGCGCACTTCCCACCCTTTCTCAGGAAACGTATCGCGATATGCACCACGCCAACCATTGGTAGTTTTTCCGTCAAACAAAAGCTTCCAGCCTTCTTTCAGTTCCTTTTCGGTGAGCGTGTTCGAAGCATTGACCTCGTGTGTCGCTTGTTGACCCAAAGAGAAAAATGTGAGGAGGAGGAACAGGACAGACACATTAATTAACGACCTGATGACAAGCATTTGTGTATCTCCTAGTACCGGTGGGTAGAATAGTGGGACGAAATGAGACAGGCAGCCTGCCAGCGGACAGACCCCGCGAATCGCAAATTGCTTTTCCGATTCTATTCTTCCTGTGAATGTACAATTCAAGGATGACTGGAGCAACTGATCAGCAAATCCGGCCGCGGTCCAAATCAGAACGCACGGTCACAGTTCTTTCGTTCATTTCGACGCGAGTTCCCAGATTGTGTTCACTACAAGACGTTGATCGCCGCAAATGATGGCGCCAATAGCTGCGGCGAGTAAGAACAATCCTCTGGCGGTCGTAGAAACGCAAAAACCTCCATCATCTTTCGGATCTGGAGGTTCTTTTTTCACATCACCGCTCCCGCACTTCTCCAAATTCGGGTGGTTAAGACGTGAGAATTTAGGCTTAATCGTCGGCAGAGTCAAGATGCGATGGGCAAACTGCCGGCAATTTGCTTGGTCAAAGCTGCTTCTTATCGCTATCTCAATTGCCAACGCAGAGCGTGATCGATCACCAGCTTGTCAGAGCTGGTAAGAAAGCCCAATAAAATAAATGGTTTTCTTCTTTGATGGTACACGTGTACCGAAAACTGTACCTTCAAAAAATTTATCCCGTTGAGAGCGAAACACTTTTTCGTTATATTATACGCAGATAAACTTGTGCCCGTAGCTCAACTGGATAGAGCACCAGCCTTCTAAGACCTCGTAACAATAAAAAAGCCCCTGTGTTTACAGGGGCTTTCGTATTTGTGGGAACGTCGAGTAACCAAAATGTAACTATCTTCTCGTAAGAATTGTTGTTCTGTTGCCTTGAGACGATGCGTTCACGACAACGCTTAACAACCAACAACTTTTTTGTCTGCAAAAATTTTCCAGCTTGCAACGGATACGAGTTCAGCTCCGCAAGAGATATACATCACAGATCTCCAGAATATTTTCTAGGCGCCATTATTCCCTTTCAACGCCTGGATATATTCTCCAAACCAGGCACTGAGGGTGGCGATCGCAATGATTGCTATTATCCAATACGGTGTCCTGATCTCGAGTCCCCCGCCCCATACCTTCTGGATTGCGGCCAATAATACGATAGAATAGACAGCACTCGCTATGGTTGCTTCCCAGATCGTTACTCCTTGCGATTTATACCCGATCAAAAAACCTATTACTGCCATCCCACCAAAGATCCACACGGAATAAAGTACGTTGATCGCAGGTGAAATAATCCGCAGCATGTAAATAATGTGGGACGGCATCAGATAAAAAGAGACAAAAAAACAGAAACCCAATCCGATCCAGTGCCAATCGAGTTTAAAGATCTTTGAATAAGGAATTGTCTCCATAAAAGTTTTCCTTCCTTCGGTGAACGACTATTCGACGCGAGAATTTCATCTTTGTCAATTAATTAATTTTGGCCGGGGTGGCGGCTCCAGGCGATATGTGCATCGTATACTCTGGAAAACTGCCATCACTCAGCGCAGCTTTTCCGATCCCCTCGCATATCAATGTCGTATCGTTAACAATCTGAACTACAGAGAACCTGCCGGCGTCGATAGTGCCCTGCATTCCAAGTTCCTGTAGTGTAACTGGAGTCTTCCCGGCACGATCCAGCAGCGACCGATATGATTTCTCTCCGCCGCCCGCTCTTTTTGGAAGACAATAGTATTCATTTGCCTTAAACCCAATTCTCGATAATTGAGCGACCACAGCAGAACGGTTTTGATCCACAGTGTTATCAAGAATCATCACATGATATATCTTGGGACTGATAAAAGCCGAAGAAATATTTCCCAAGACGAGATAGACGATAAGCACCCCCGAGAGACCAAATAGCGACTTTGCTAAGATATGACGTTTGGGCCTCTCTGCGTTTCCCATTTGTTGAGATTTCTTCTGAAATAAATAACGCCAGCTGCAAAGAAAACAAA
>CAYYHS010000597.1:0-2274 GCA_964471785.1 uncultured Chitinophagaceae bacterium | reverse complement strand
CCGCCATGGGCGGGACGGGATCGCTCAGCCTGACTGTCAGGGCGGAGTCGAAGTGCCCAATGAGAAAACAATACAAGAATATTTTTGGGAAACGGCACTAGATTTCGCAACACTATTCAACCAATCAGGAAAATGATCTCTTCTATAGACCCGCCCATCAGCCTGCGATCGTTAGCAAAAATGATCGATCATTCTCTGCTTCATCCCACCATGACGGACGACGACGTCACCGAGGGATGCAAAACGGCTGCGAGATACGACGTGGCTACTGCGTGTGTCAAACCCTATTCGGTTCCACTCGCCCGAACCGTCTTAACCGGAAGCGGAGTCGGCGTTTGTGCAGTCGTGGCCTTCCCGCACGGGAATAGCACAACAACAATAAAGGTGAAAGAAACTCGCGAGGCGATCGAGAACGGCGCCAGTGAGATCGACGCGGTGGTCAATATCGGAAAGGTGTTGAGCGGCGAATGGGCGTACGTTTCAGAAGAACTTGCTGCGATCAACGAGGCCGTTGTGAAGGAAAGGGCAATTCTCAAAATTATTTTCGAAAATGATTTTCTCGAGGATCAGCACATTATCAGACTCTGCGACATATGCGCTTCCCTCTCCGTCGCTTTTGTTAAAACGTCGACCGGATATGGATTCGTCAAGCAGAACAACGGCATGTATAGTTACGCAGGGGCAACGGATCATCACCTCCGCTTGATGCGCGAACACACGCCGCCAACAGTAGGCGTAAAGGCTGCGGGAGGAGTTCGTACGCTGGATGACCTCCTGCGTGTCCGGTTGCTGGGAGTGAGCCGGATTGGAGCAACAGCGACGGAGCAGATTCTTTTGGAGGCACGCAAAAGGGGGTATCAATAAAGAAGTCTCGGAGAAATTAGGCAATGACTGCCAATGATCATGGCCTTCGCAGTTGCAATAACTTCACCTCAAAATTGGCCGCCGTAGCCTTGGTGCTCTTCGCGCTGTCGACTGCTTACTTCGCGATCGACCAATCCGACAGCCGGATTCTCGAGCGGCGTGCCAAGCACCATCAAACCACCGGATCTCTTTCACTTCAGTTCAACGACGTCAGTGCCGATGAACAACGGATCTCGAGGTTATTTGCGACAGACACTTTGCCGGGACTTCTGCAACACGGATTGGTTATGAAGTATGAACGGGATGAATCGGGGACTATTCTGAAAGTCGCCGGCAGTTTATGGAAAGGACGCTCTCTCTTCTTCAAACGGAGCCTCCTCACCGAACTCGTTGTTTATAATAGGGTAAACGGTTACGAGCCTTCGGCCCAGATTAGAGATTATCGAACGGGACACATTTTCGCGGCAATCAAGGCCTCTGCAAGGATTGAGCTCTACGACTAATCCAACTGAACAATCTGTAGATCACCAGTACTCAAAAGAACTTGTTTGTTCTTTTCCATCCGCAACACTACTTCGCCCAACATCACCAGGAATCTCATGAGCATCTTTCTCGACAAATCGAAACAACCGAATGACAAACAGTTGGCTGAAGCGTTAGGCGTCACCTATAAACACTGGAAGGAATTAGAAACCGGTCTTGAAAAGCTGCACGGTCCGCTGGTAGAAGAGTGGAAATACTACGGCAAGGCTTCCGGATGGACCCTTAAGTTGCTGCTGAAGAAACGAAACCTCTTCTTCTTCGCTCCGTACGGCAAGTATTTCAGGATAGCTTTCGTTTTCGGCGACAAGGCGGTAAGCGCTATTGAAAAGAGCGACCTCCCGTCCACAATGATCCGAGAGCTGGTGACCGCAAAGCGATATGTCGAGGGACGGGGACTCCGGATCGAGGTAAAGAAGCGGTCACAGATCGCCGACATCATTAAACTGGTCGGGTTTAAATTACAATATTGAGAGGAGGAGAGTATGAAATGGTACCACTATCTTGCTTGTTTCTTCGCAGGAGTGTTCCTGGCTAATGCCGTTCCGCATTTCGTGCACGGCATTTCCGGCGACAGTTTTCCAAGCCCGTTCTCAACTCCCCCGGGCAAAGGATTATCATCACCTACGGTGAATGTGTTATGGGGCCTCCTCAATCTGGTGGTCGGGTATTTTCTGTTCAGGGGCGGCAGGGTCTCACGTGAAAATAAGTGGAGCCTCGTTGCATTCCTTGCGGGAGTCGTCTATATCAGCATCACGCTCAGCATTGCGTTCGTCGACAAGGTCCACTAGCTCGGAAACAGTCTGATATTCTAATGCCGTTTCCAAAAAATAAGATTGTATTTTTGGAAAATGTTTCTTCGATTAGCAA
>CAYYHS010000596.1:0-2275 GCA_964471785.1 uncultured Chitinophagaceae bacterium | reverse complement strand
TTCCGTGTACGGTCATCGAAGCCGGTCCTTGTTATGTGACTCAAATTCGCACCAAAGAAAAAGACGGATATGAGGCAGTCCAGCTAGGTTTCGACGAAAAGCCCGACAGACTGACGAACAAGCCGGAAAAGGGACACTTTGCCAAGGCAAATGCCAAAGGTCTGCGCCTCGTGAAAGAGTTCCGCGATTTTAAGGGCGGAGATCTCGTCATCGGCAAGGAATTGAAGGTCGATCTGTTTGCAAAGGGAGACAAGGTTTCCGTGACGGCAAAGTCGAAAGGAAAAGGTTTCCAGGGAGTCGTGCGCCGGCATCATTTCTCCGGCGTCGGCATGACGACACACGGACAGTCGGACCGCGTGCGTGCGCCTGGATCAATCGGTTCTTCGTCCTATCCCTCGCGCGTTTTTAAGGGAATGCGCATGGCGGGACGGATGGGATTCCGAAACGTCACAGTAAAGAATTTGACCGTAGTGCAGGTGATCCTCGAGTCGAACCTGATCCTTGTGAAAGGTTCCGTTCCGGGAGCAATCAACACCTATGTTGAAATCACAAAGTAAACTTCACGCGACGCTGCAGAAGAAGGTACCAATGAAAGTGGATGTTTTAAGAAAGGATGGGTCGAAGTCGGGCGAAACCATCACGCTTGCGCCTGAGATCTTCGAAGTAAAGCCGAACGATCATGCAATCTATATGGCGGTCCGGTCGTACATGGCGAACCAACGGCAAGGCACGCATCAGACAAAAGAGCGAAGCGATGTCCGCGGCGGCGGCAAGAAACCGTTCGCGCAAAAGAAAACCGGACGCGCCCGACAGGGCACCAGCCGATCCCCGCTGATGGCCGGCGGTGGAACCATCTTCGGTCCCCATCCGCATGACTATGAGGTGAAGCTGCCCGCGAAAGTGAAACGGCTCGCCCGCAAGTCCGCGTTGGCCTATAAAGCAAAAGATGCGAGTATTGTCGTCGTGGAAGACTTCAGCTTCGACAAGCCGAAGACGAAGGAAATGGCCGCGGTGTTGAAGTCGCTTCAGGTTGCTTCAAAAAAAGTTCTCTTCCTCGTCTCGAAGAAAGACGACAACGTGCTGAAGTCCGGCCGCAATATTCCCAGACTTCACGTTCTCGAAGCGGCAAAGGCCTCGACGTACGAAATCGTAGACAGCGCCGTGCTTGTGATGCAGAAGAGCGCGGTCGATGTTCTCCAGAAGACATTTACCAATTAAACCGAGCTATCGATGACTGCAATTCTTAAACGTCCACTCATCACCGAGAAAATGACTGCGCTTGCAGAGAAGAGGCAGTACGCTTTCGAGGTAGATATCAACGCGAATAAGATCGACATCGCGCGGGCAGTCGAGAAAAAATTCAACGTTACCGTTGAGAGCATTCGTACTATCCGCTCCAAAGGAAAACGTAAATCACAGATGACCAAGCGAGGCAGGATCCCCGGAAAGCGGGCTGATTTTAAGAAAGCGATCGTCACGCTCAAAAAGGACCAGAAGATCGACTTCTTTGAAAACGCGTAACCAAACGCGAGCGACGGAACTAAACCTATGGCATTACGAAAACTAAAACCGACAACCGCAGCGACGCGATACTACACGATCTCGACGTTCGAGGAAATCACGAAGACGACGCCCGAGAAGTCGCTGCTCGCACCGATTAAGAAGTCCGGCGGACGGAACAGCTACGGACGCGTGACGTCGCGTCACCGGGGCGGTGGACACAAACGCAAATACCGCATTGTCGATTTCAAGAGAGACAAGCATGATATCACCGCGAAGGTGACGGCGATCGAATACGATCCGAACCGCTCATGCAGGATTGCATTGCTGATGTACGCGGATGGAGAGAAACGATACATTCTCGCACCGGAAGGGTTGAAAGTTAACGAGCTGATTGTCGCAGGAAACGAAGTAGAAATTAAGACCGGCAACGCGATGCCGTTGAAAGCGATTCCGGTCAACACACAAATTCACAATATCGAGATGCGCGAAGGCAAAGGCGGCCAGATTGCACGGAGCGCCGGCAATTTCGCGACCGTCCAGGCGAAAGAAGGCGATTTTGTCCTGCTCAAGTTTCCATCGGGCGAGGTTCGCAACGTTCGCGCAGGCTGCTTCGCCACGATCGGGATGATCGGCAATATCGATCACGAGAACATCAGCGTCGGCAAGGCCGGTCGCTCGCGATGGCTGGGCATTCGATCGCACGTCCGAGGCGTGGCAATGAATCCGGTCGACCATCCGATGGGCGGAGGAGAAGGCAAGACATCGGGCGGAG
>CAYYHS010000595.1:0-2277 GCA_964471785.1 uncultured Chitinophagaceae bacterium | reverse complement strand
GAAACATCCTGGGCGCCTAATTTTATACTGCTCCCTTTGAGGAGCTGCTGAGCGACGACCAGCGACGTGTATGGGGGACAAATGATAACATCGGCTTTTGCGTTGACGATAGACTTTTTCAGGCTCTCAATGAGTTCCGCGGTTTCGAAGATGTCTTTGTTCAGTTTCCAATTGCCGGCGATAACTTTCTTTCTCATGGATTTTTCTTTCGTGTAAGGATCAGCGTATGATGAAGAATGATGATGTGAGTTAAGTGTTCCCTATTTTCTTCTTTAATATTTCATTTACTATTTTTGGATTCCCTTTCCCCTTCGTCGCTTTCATAGTCTCACCCACGAAGAAGCCCAGCAACTGAGATTTTCCTTTCCTGTACTCCTCCAGTTGTGCTGCATTCTTTGCGAGGATCTCGTCGATTATTTTCTCGAGAGCGCCGGCGTCCGAAACCTGGACGAGGCCCTTGCGTTCAACGATAGTCTTCGGGTCTTCTTTTGTTCTGAGCATTTCGTCAAACACTTCTTTGGCAATTTTTCCGCTGATGACTCCTTCTCCGATCAGATTGACCATCGCTGCCAGGTTTGAAGGCGAGACGGGAAACTCGGAGAATTTCAGATGCTCGTCATTGACAACGCGCAATACGTCCGTCATCACCCAATTGCTGATCGACTTGAAGCCTTCCGGAACCTTGGCAGACAAATGCCGGGATGCATTCTCGTAATAGTCCGCGAGCTCTTTTTCAACAGTGAGGATGTCGGCGTCGTATTTCGGAAGGCTGAACTGTTCGATAAAACGATTCCGGCGTTCTCTGGGTAACTCCGGGAGCGTCGACCGCACGTCTGTTATCCACCGCTCACTCACCAGTACCGGCACCAGATCCGGATCGGGAAAATATCGATAGTCGTGCGCTTCTTCTTTGCTTCTCATGGAGACGGCAATATTCTTGTCCGCATCCCAGAGAAGCGTTTCCTGCACAACACTCCCGCCATCTTCGATCAATCCAATTTGACGTCCGATCTCGTACTCGAGAGCCCGTTCGACATTTCGGAACGAGTTCATGTTCTTCACTTCCGTTTTGGTTCCGAGCTTCTTCTCACCTTTCAGGCGGACGGAGACATTTGCATCGCAGCGCAGACTCCCTTCTTCCATATTGCCATCACAGATGCCCAGGTACGTCACGATCTGTTTGATCATTGAAAGGTACTGGTGCGCTTCATGGGGTGATCGGATGTCCGGTTCGGAAACGATCTCGATGAGAGGAACCCCGCACCGATTCACGTCGACGAGCGTATCGACATCCGCATCGTGGATCGACTTGCCGGCATCTTCTTCCATGTGAATGCGAGTGATGCCGATGCGTTTCGTCGTTCCGTCGTGCAGCTCTGCGTCCACATATCCGTGATGGCAAATCGGTTCTTCATACTGAGAAATCTGATACCCTTTCGGGAGATCCGGATAAAAATAGTTCTTCCTGGCAAAAATAGATTTTGGAGCAATCTGGCAGTGTGTGGCGAGGCCCATTTTGATGACGAAATCCACAACACTCTTGTTCAGGACCGGCAACACGCCCGGCATTCCGAGACATACCGGACAAGAATTCGAGTTCGGCGTGTTGCCGAACTTCGTTGTGCAGCTGCAAAATGCCTTGGAGTTCGTCAACAATTGAGCGTGAACTTCGAGGCCGATTACCGCTTCGTATGTATCGTTCGCTTTCATAAATGGTTCAGTGAGATCACCTCAAGCCGCGAGCGCATTTGTTACTTTCTCCGCCGCATCTTTCAGGTTTTCAGCCACGAGAAAACTCATGCCAGATTTTTTGAGGATATCCGCCGCGAGGTCGGCATTGGTGCCCGCCAACCGTATCACAATCGGAATTTTAACTTCAACCTTCTTGGCAGCTTCAACCACTCCGGTCGCTACACGATCGCAGCGTACGATCCCTCCAAAAATATTGATGAGGATGGCTTTAACATTCTTGTCGGCAAGGATAATTTTGAATCCGCTTTCAACCGTCTGTGCGTTGGCTCCTCCACCGACGTCGAGAAAGTTCGCCGGTTCTCCTCCCGCAAGCTTGATGATATCCATCGTCGCCATAGCGAGCCCCGCGCCGTTGACCATGCACCCGACATTGCCGTCGAGTTTGATGTAGTTGAGGTTCGACTTCGAGGCTTCGATCTCCAGGGGTTCTTCCTCATCAAGATCGCGGAGTTGCGCGAACTCAGGATGCCGGTACAGTGCGTTGTCGTCGAAGTTGATCTTTGCATCGAGCGCCAGCACATTTCC
>CAYYHS010000594.1:0-2278 GCA_964471785.1 uncultured Chitinophagaceae bacterium | reverse complement strand
TAGAAGGAAGCCCATAACGATACATTAAAGCATGATGAGTAAGCGACAGCGGACAAGTAGAGGGAGCGGGAGGTCAAAGGAAGGGCTACCGCAGAGTGTTCAACGCGGCGATAAAAGGCCTGTTAGGAGCCTCAGTTCAGCACTCATTGAAACGCTAACCAGGTATTCCCCGGGTGCGATATCCTCCTGCCAATTAGTAGCGCAGAAAGTCAAGGGACAGAGCTTCTCTAGGGGACGTGGTTGTGAAAAGGTATCCGACAGAGGTTTTTTGGAGGGCGAGGAATGACTATTTTGGTGTGATGATGTTGTACGCCTGCATCTTGGAATAGAGCGTTCGAGTACTTATGTCTAGAATCTTTGCGGCAACACTCTTCTCCCAGTTGACTGATTTCAGAACTTCCAGCACGTGTACCTTCTCCATCTCAGCCAATGATATTGCTCGCCCGGCATAGGTTCTACCATCATCGCCGTCCGAGGAGAACTTGTGAATTCCCTTGGATTTCGATGGCAATGCCAGGTCATCGACGCAGATCACATCGTCCTGCGACAGAACGACCGCCCGCTCAATCACATTCTCAAGCTGACGGACATTCCCGGGCCAATCGTAGTTCACCAGGGCTTCGAGGGCTCGCGCTTCAACCTGTTTTGGCCGCTTTGTGCCTGCATGCGATTTGAGGAAATTGTCGACGAACAATGGAATATCATCTTTGCGTTCCCGGAGAGTCGGCACTTGCAGTGTAATGACATTGATTCTGTACAATAAGTCTTCCCTGAAGCGGCCTAATGCAACTTCTTGCCGGAGATCTTTATTGGTCGCTGAGATGATTCTTGCATCCGATTTCAGATTCTTGTTGCCTCCTACGCGTCGAAATTCGCCGGTCTGCAAGAAGCGAAGCAACTTGGGCTGAATCGTTAACGGCATTTCAGCAACCTCATCTAGAAACAACGTCCCTCCATTGGCTATCTCGACCAAGCCTTCCTTGGCGTTATTCGCACCGGTGAACGCACCCTTCTCGTGACCGAAAAGCTCACTCTCAAGCAATGATTCTGGCATCGAAGAGCAGTTGAGAGCAAGGAAAGTTTGATCCTTTCTCAAGCTTTTTGCATGGATGAAATTGGCGATGAGCTCTTTTCCTGTACCACTGGCTCCCTGAACGAGAATCGCTGTCTCAGTCGGCGCAGCTACCAAGGCGATATCGAGCATCTCGAGAAAGGACTTATTCGTTCCGACCATACTCGAAGGGAGTGCTCGATGGGCAATCTGGCGCTTCAGGGCTTTGTTCTGAACCACAAGCCGCCTGCGCTCTAGTGCTCGCTCGATGAGCAGCAGAAGATCGTCAACGCTATACGGTTTCGTAATGTAATAGTATGCACCAAGTTTCATACATTCCACTGCCATCTTGATATCTTGATTGGCAGTGAGCATGATGACGTCTGTAGCAAGTTGTTGACCTCCAATGAACTTCAAGACTTCCACGCCCCCAATATCCGGCATCTCAATATCAAGAAGAACAAGATCAAACGGAAGGGTCTGTAGCATGCTGACCGCATGGCGGCCATCGGAAGCAGTGAGCACACGATAGCCTTCGCGTTCAAGTACCTGCGTCAGCAAATGTAGAAGATCCTCTTCGTCATCAACGGCAAGGATAGAGATCGTTGAGTTTTCCATTGTGCATCAAAAGAATACCGTTGGTAGCATGAATGCTCGATTCAAGCTCGCCGCATCCATCCTGAAATCGAACCGTAGGCAGCGGCATGCAAATTCAAAAGAACTCTGCGTGGCACCGCCCAGTGTAAGGCATTGAAAATATGATCAAAAATGTTGCGATCGCAAATTGCTGGATCCAATGATGGATATAGTACGGCGTTGGACAAACTCTCTGTGATCATTCTCCAACTCAGGCTCAACGTCGTCAGATCTAAATATATCTTTCTAGAAATACTCGGTGACTCGAATGCAAGAATGTAGGCGGAATCGATCCTAGAATCAAGCTCGGTCGAAAGCTTATCGGCAAAGCCCGTACCTTCAACGATCTACCCGAGATCATTTTTTATCGTCGACACAATTGGATTGATAGATGTCCTCAACAAAGTCCTTCTTCTTCAACTTTGCCGTGCAGAATTGACTATCGAAGAGGTCGGGCGTATATATTTAACCTGCGTTATTGCAAATCTGTCGGCGCTAGCGATTCACTACTCATGATATCTAAAGATTATCCTGTGTTATTTTTGAGAGTATCTCAAGATCCATTTCGTTGATGAGCGGGCCAAGAAGTAT
>CAYYHS010000593.1:0-2283 GCA_964471785.1 uncultured Chitinophagaceae bacterium | reverse complement strand
TTCGCAGTTCGGAGGAGAATCACCGGCTTCGTTCCAAACTTGATTATCGTTCCGCTGTCCTTGGGGATGTCGGTCAGCTTGCCGGCCTTTACGCTGGAGACTTCGGCCTCCGCCTGGGCAGGCGGCTTAAGGTATGCGAGTACAGGATAGAGGATGGCGCCGATCCAGGCGAGCAAACTTCCGCCGAGGACGAGCTTCAGAAAATCTCTCTTGTTCTGCTTTTGATCAAAAGGAGGATGTTCGGTCATGTCCCAGCCATGGAAATGATGAGAGATCGTGATGGATCAGGAACCGCTGTGACAATCGCTGCAATTCATTTGCTTCCACGCATCGCCGATATCGACGGGATGCTTGTACTCGACGCCGGTGAGCGAGATTCGAAGGTTTTCGTGATCGAGTTTTTGTGCAAGGATGACATGGCAGGTGTTGCAATCCCGCGAAAGGACTTTGCCGTTATCGCCGACATGTTTTCCGTCGTGGCAACGGAAACAGCCGGCAGAATAGAGGTGGCCGATGTTGTTTGGATAATGCTTCCACGAGACATTCATCTCTGGGAAAAAATTCTCGCTATAGATTCGCCTTACGTGCTCGATCGCAGTATCGATGCCGGCTGCCATCGTGCGGGCAACCTCGGGATAGCGTTGGGAATAGAAATCGTGAATCGTAATACCGATACTGTCCATCGCCCCCGCCTCCGTGCCGTACGGTTTTACTAATGCCTCGACTGCCGTCGCCTTGATAGATGGAATTGCTGGATCAATCCACCCCAGCTTCATCGCCTGGTTGACCGATTCGTTTGGTGGATGGTAGATATGTGTCGGCCGGTTGTGGCAATCGATGCAATCCATCCGGCGCTTTTCGCCTGCGGCAATCTGTTCGTCGGTGGCCGAGCCGTCGTTCATTGTGAATGTGATGACGGTTCCGTCCGGCCGCTTGGATTGGACCCATGGGATTACCTGGCGCTGCGAATCCGTAGCGACATAGGTGATCTTGTTGTTGATATTCATGTGCCAATGGATGCCGGAAGTGGGGCCGGACTCGCTGTTCCCTCCGCCGATCTTCATCAGGAGGGAAATCCACCACTCGGTATTCTTCTCATCGGATAGGAAATAGTTCTTTACAACCTGTTTTTCCGAATAGAATTGTTTCGGCCAGTGGCATCGCTCGCAGGTCTCCTGAGCCGGTCGAAGGTTTCGCACAGGCGTCTCGATGGGACGCGAATACTTATGGAACAAGACCGAATAAACCTGGTAAGCACCCGAGAGTTTCGATTTGACGTACCAGTCGGCACCCGAGCCGACGTGACACTCGGCGCAGGAGACTCTTGCATGGGGAGAGTAACGATACGCCGTATATTCCGGCTTCATCACGCTGTGACATACTTCCCCGCAAAACTGGACCGACTCCGTAAATTCATAGGCCTGGTAACTTCCGAATGCAGAGCACATGAGGAGGATCAGGACGAGAGACCCGAAGAAAAGGAACATCGAGCGCTGATGCGGGTCGTTAAGATCAATGCGCGGAAATCGGTTTTCCGAAGTCTGAACCCGTCTCCGTTCGAGAATCACGCCGACTATGGCGATCGCTAATCCGAGAAGAAGAAATCCGGGAAGAATAACGAATGCTATAATCCCCATGTACGGGCTCTGATGCCCGGCGAACGCCTCGAGAAGGAAGAGGAAGAGGATCAGTCCGAAACTTACGAGCGCGATCGCCGCGCCGACAAAGCTTGTCGGGTTGAAAAACGATTTTGGAACAAGTCTTTTCATTAGTGCTGGATAGTACTGCTAATGCAATAGAGATGCAACGAGAATTAGGAAGTAGGAATTATGAATTAAGGATTATGAAGAACAGTCATCGCCAATCGCTAATTGTTGATCGTTAATTGATCATTGTTGCTTTTTCGATGTCGCTTGATCGCGGTTAATATCTTCCATCAACTTTCGCACTCCCTCGGCTTTGATCCTCTGCAATTCCAACGGATGTTCGTCGTGCATCTCTTCTTCCGTGATTGTCCCTTTGAAGAAGGCGAGGTTGATCGGATACACGTCGGGGTTAAATATCACAAAGTAGAAGTGCCAGATAATGATAGAGAGTGTAGCAAGCCAGGCTTCATAGTAGTGGATGGTCCCCGCAACGTCCCACCAGAGCTTTCCTATAATCCCAAGAAATCTATTGTCGAACCACTTGAAGAAGCAAGTCGCACCCATTACGTTGGTCCCCCAAACATGAGCCCAGTATTCACTTTTCTCAACATAACTGAATCGATCGAATTGCGGTCTG
>CAYYHS010000592.1:0-2284 GCA_964471785.1 uncultured Chitinophagaceae bacterium | reverse complement strand
GAGGGCATACCTCGCCAAATCCAAGAGTGATCCCGATTTGGAGGAGGGATCTCTGACGATAGCAAAATTCGCATACCCTCAAAGCGACATGCGTATTTATTCGGATCTTCTGAATTTTTACGCCACGGAGTTCCACTCAAGGCTGGACTCGACGGTTGCCCCTCATGAAATCGCGGCGGCCATTGGGCATTTTTTTTCCGTAGAGAAAGGCTTCATCGGAAACGAAAGAGATTACTATGATCCCGCCAACCACTTTATTCATAAGGTGCTTGAGACAAAGAAGGGGGTGCCCATTACTCTTTCGGTCATCTATATGCTAGTTTTATGCCGACTGAATTTCCCAGTCAGGGGAATCGGGCTGCCTGGGCATTTTATCATTCGATATGATTTTGGTGCCAAAAGCATATTTGCAGATCCATTCAATGCCGGGAGAGTTCTTACAGAAAAGGAATGTGAAGCAAGGGTGAATCAAATGGGTTATTCATTTAAGACGGAATACCTTGAGCCGGTCACGAACAAGCAAATTCTAGAGAGGATGTTGAGGAACTTGCTCCTTGTCTATGAACGGCAAAGTGAATCAAACAAAGTGCAATCGATAATCGAATGCATTGATATTCTCAACCTGATTGTCTAAATTACATTGTTAGGGGGTGAATGGCTTCGACGGGGTCGAAGATTGTTAGACATAAGCATACCGTGCTCTCCGAGTCGCACGATAAAATACCCGGAACAACTATAAGTGCAGACTACAACTACGCACTCGCTGCTTAATTAGTAAAATAATTAACTAGCGCATCTTCCCGAGATTTCACCTGGCGAATTTCGGGTAAGGTGTCGACTTCAGTCAGGTGTGCTAATATCAATTCTGGAGAGATATTAGTGAAGCAGTATACCAGATAGCTTTAGGATTGGGGAGTTCGTCCCACCATCCGGAGCGAAACTACACGAGACGGACTGAGTATGGAGAAGGTCTAATGGTCGTCACTTCGGACCGGGGTTCGAATCCCCGCACCTCCACTATTGTTAATCGTGGGATTAAGTTTCATGGCTGATCAGGCGTCACGGCTCCTCGAATTTACGAAAATGTCGGGAGCAGGAAATGACTTTGTAATACTCGATAATCGCAAAGGGGTTGTCGTTGATGCGCCTGATTTTGCCCGGACGGTCTGTGATCGGCGATTTGGCATCGGAGCAGACGGAGTCCTTCTGTTGGAGTCGAGCCGCCACGCTGACTTCATGATGAAGTATTACAACGCCGACGGGAGTTACGGAGGCATGTGCGGCAACGGGGGAAGATGCATCAGCCGCTTCGCCTTCACCGAACATATCGTGAGCAAGCGCGAGATGAGCTTTGAAGCATTGGATCATGTCTACAATGCAGCGTTGTTGAACGATGAGGTAAGACTGTGGATGAAGACGCCGTCAGATTTTCGTCTTCATAAAGCCATCGAAGTGCTCGACTCCGAAGTGTTGTTTCACTTTGTCAACACCGGCTCACCGCACTGTATTGTTTTTATCGACGAGAATAAAGGTCTGGCCCCAAAGATCGACGATGTTAATGTCCAGCTTTTCGGGAAGGAACTCCGGCAAAATGTTTATTTTTTGCCCGAAGGGACAAACGTGACTTTCGTAGAACAAAAAGGGCCTAACCTCTATTATATAAGGACATACGAGAGGGGAGTTGAGGCTGAAACTCTCGCATGCGGTACAGGATCAGTTGCAGCTGCTCTCCTTTCGAACCGAGTAAAGGATGCAGTACCTCCGGTTAAGATCCTCGTCAAGAGCGGCGAACAACTCACGGTGGATTTCACTCACCTTAAAGATGATGTGTATCAGAACGTGTCCTTAGAAGGAAGCGCACATATCACGTTCAAGGGGGTTCTGAATTATAGAGTCAGTAACCATTCCATTTCAGACATTTCTTAGTGCTCCCGACCTTCTTCGTAGTTAATCCGCATTCAGGGAAAAGGGATGTCAACAAACTTATTCCCCTGATCCGAAGTCATTTCTCTACCGCGAATATTCCAATTGAAGTCTACGTTACCACGGGACCTGGGGACGCTCGCAGAGCTTCCGCTGAAGCAACTTCGTCATATCCTGTTGTGGTCGCGGTGGGCGGAGATGGAACTGTGAATGAAGTCGTGAACGGGATTATCGGTAATGGAAGCGCTTTGGGGCTCTTGCCCATTGGCTCGGGAAATGATTTTTCAAAAGCGGCCGGCTATCCCCGCGGCCTCTATAAATGATTGGAGTTGCTTTGTAGGCAGAGGACTAAATCAATTGA
>CAYYHS010000591.1:0-2284 GCA_964471785.1 uncultured Chitinophagaceae bacterium | reverse complement strand
GGATCTGGAAAAAATGGCCGTACGAAAGATGGACAGCCCCCTGGTCGGTGATCGGATACGAAATGCCTATCCGCGGGCTGAGTTGGGATTTTGACGATGCCTTTGTCACAAGTGAATCGGGAAATGGCGACTGAAGCTGGTCAAGTGTCGCGATACTGTTAGGGTCCCTCAACCCTTTACCGTCGGGCTCGAAGTAGTCAAAACGCAGGCCCACATTAACCACGAGGTACGACAATTCTATTTTGTCCTGAAAATACGTTGCCAATTGATATGGCATGTTGTCGTACGTATTGTAATCGAATGATCCTGGAGTCGGCAGCGCGGGCACAAAACCGCTCGAAGCATCGACGTGCACCTGGTAATCTCTGTAATTCAGGAAATGATAATTTCCCTCTACGCCCGCTTTTATCTGGTGAATATTGTTCAACTGAGAAGTGAAATCGAGCTTACCGGTGTACGTATTGGTGTGGTGGTAAAAGTGCCAGTTCTGTGTGCCGCCCGTGAGAAACGCGTTGGCTCCGGCATCCTGGAGCCGGGTTGGGTTCACGTACCTCGGGTCGAGCGGGTCCTGGTACACGTACTCTTTGTACTCTGAATCAAACCCTGATGCATTGATGTCCAAGAATGAGGAATTGCCAAACACAACATTATAGCTTGCTATGAGAAGAAGGCTCTTTTGATACTGCGTGTAATTGCCGTCGGGGTTGAGTACGAACTGGTGGTCGTAATCGTTGTACTGGTTATCGAGATAAATCCCCTCGACCGTCAGCGCTTTCGAACCGCCAACGTCAAACGAAAGCTTGCCTTGCGTGCTGAAGCGTTTTTGATAATTCATCGGGACGTATTTTCCGTCGCCGGTCGCGCCGATATGCCATTGCGCGGGATTGTTAGCAGAAAAGTTAGAAGAATCCGATGGATTGAATACCCTCTTGCCGTAAAGATAGCCGTCGTTATAATAGTAACGGCCGGAGAGAACGAACTTCATGAATTTTCCAGTTCCCTGCACTGGGCCGCTAAGCAAGCCCTCATAATCCTTGAGGTCGGATGGGGAGATATGATCGATGTTCTGAAAAAGTCCGGTTCGCGAACTTACATAATCACCAGTGTACGCAGAAAAATTCCCCGAGTAGTTATCGTGTGCGGTTTTCGTTACTTCATTCACAACTCCCGAAAGCGCTTCCCCGTACTCCGCATTGAATGTGCCGCTCAACACTTGAATCTCCTGCACAGCACTGATCTCGGATTCGAGTTCAAAATTTCCAGAAAAGACATCGTTGACCGACATACCGTCGACCAGGTATTTCACTTCGTTCGTCCGGCCGCCGCGGAAGTGTCCGTCGACAACACCAGCCTGAAGATTGACGGCAGAAGTAACGTCTTCGATAGGCAGTGCCGAGATTTGATCACTGGTAACGGTCGCGGTAGTCGATGTTAGGTCTTTTTGCACGAGGGGACGAACAGCAGCGACAACTACTTCTGTCAGCTCAATGCCTTGCGGCACGAGGGAGAAGTTGATCTGCGTGGTGCGATCAGCAGAGACAGTAACGGCGCTGACGGTTTGCGGCGCGTACCCAATGGCTGATGCTCGTATTTGATATGTCCCGGGAGGAATGTTGATGATATAGTATTCCCCATTCAGATCCGACGATGCGCCGAGTGTCGTTCCTGAGATGACAATGTTGACTCCGATGGGGAGTTCCTTCGTTTGAGCGTCGATCACCTTCCCGGAAATTTTTCCGGTTGTACCTCCGTAGACCCCAGTCATGACCAACATGAGAAACAAAGCGGTAGCAATGATTGACTTCATTGTTCTCCGATCGAATCGGTTTGTGCTTGGATCCTTCACCGAAAATAATAGAGAACGGGGCATTTTTACAAATACCCCGCCCTGTGGAGCCTTACTTTAGGAGGAGCATTTTTTTAACGATCGCCATTTCACCGGCCTGAAGTCGATAGAAGTACACGCCGCTGCTCAGATTTGATCCAGCGTCGTTACGTCCATCCCATGTAATTGAATACTGTCCTGCGGCCATTGGCCCGTTTGCCAAAGTCCGGACTCGTTGACCGACGACGTTAAAGACTACCAGCGATACCATTCCATCCTTCGGAACGCTGTAGTTAATTTTTGTCGAAGGGTTGAACGGGTTCGGGTAGTTATTCGACAGGTCAAAAATGTGAGGCGCATTCGCGTTCGCACTTTTTACTCCCGTTGTAGTGCTGATCTTCTGGACGTCTAAGTCGTCGAAATACACCGTCCCGACAAACGTTGAATAGACATGCAACC
>CAYYHS010000590.1:0-2288 GCA_964471785.1 uncultured Chitinophagaceae bacterium | reverse complement strand
CAGTATCGCGGAGATAACTCTTATTGGAACACCTTGTTTCCAAAGGGTTGAAGCGGAGGTTCGGCGAAATTCGTGAAAGTTCAGCCCATCCCTCATACCTTCAGTTAGTACAATCTGCCTAATTTCTTTCGTCGGCCTATCATCAGTGATCTTTGCTCCATTTTCGTCACACATTACATATGGCGATTCGATGCCATTGCTTCTATTTTCCTGTCTTACGTCCCTAACCCTTTGAAAGAGGTCTGCGCACATTAGTATTTGTCGCTCCACGTGAAACTTTGTTTGATGTATTTCAGTGTTTTTGACATTTACCGGCCTCTCATCCATGTCGGCATTCTCCCAAAGTCAATATGTGATTTCTCCCCGTCTCATTCCGGTTAATAGTGTAACCCAAATCGACCGTTCCAGTCAAGCTTTCCCTTTTACTTTGTCGAAATCCAATGCAGACGTTTGTTGACTCACTGGATATGGCAAAGAACAAAATGCTTGATGGCTTACACTCTGCTGACATAAATGCAGCCGCTTAAATTAAAAGTGTCAGATGATGTCTTGACTTATACAACTTATACACGTTGAGTATGGCTCACCCGCCTTGCGACGTTACTTTATTCCGATTACACAATCCTGTAATCCTGCAATGTTCCAATCTCGTAATCCCCAACTAGACCACGTACACCCACTTCTCGACAACTCTCCCCGCCTTTCTTCGTTCTTTGTCCAACTCGTGATATTCAGGACAGTACTTCTCGACCACATGCCAAAACCTTTTCGAGTGATTCATCTCTGCGGTATGGCACGGCTCATGGATCATTAGGTATTCAACCAATTCCGGTCGAAGAAATACGAGGGCGTGATTGAGATTGATGTTCTTCTTAATCGAGCAACTCCCCCAGCGTGTTCTTTGGAATCGTATTGTTCCTTTGTTGTAAACGAACCCGTGTTCTTTGCTGATTCGTTCTAACCAGGGCAATAAGACAACGCGGGACATATCGCGGAGCCATCTCATGAGGAGGTTAAAAGGCGCTTTCTTGTTTCGTGGGTCGACATTTAGCTTCAATGTCTCTTTCTCCTCGACGAAGCGTTTTTGGTGGGACGAATTGTAGTCCCCGATGACATTGAAGCTTCGGCCAATACACTGCAGATTGATGAGCGAAGGAATATCGATTGGCGTATTATTCCATTGTACCTTTTCGCTGGATTTTTATATCCATCGCTCTTTCTTCGCTAGGATGTAGGGGATACGGGATCGGTCAAAGCATGGAGGGATGACAATGTCAAGGCCGGAATCGCGGGAGACTGAGAGGCGGACATTTCGCGTTCTTCTGCTCGTTCGAAGTTTGTATTCAATCATGCGCGATAGAAGAAAGGATCTTACCTTCGGGCCAGAGGCAAGATTGCTTACGACACACTAAAAATCCCCCAACGTGTGGGGCATATTTAGTGTGCGGGGCCGAAGGGACTCGAACCCTCGACTTCCTGCGTGACAGGTGGAGTTGCTTCGCCAACTTTGTTCCGCATTCTTTCATAGTCTGCACTTGTAGTAACAGTTTTGCTAACACTTTTTTCTTCCAATCACACTAACGGTGAATTGTAATTCGAACATACATCTTCGAACTCCAATAAGCAACTTTGAAATAATGACCTGCCATCCAAAAGATGATCCAATATAGAATATTGGAAATTATCAAAAGGTGCTGCACCCCGGAAGGAAAAACCAGACTACGCACTGGCCCGCAAACTTGGGGCAGGTCAGAGACACACCTAATCGTTGAATTACGCTTTCTCTATTATACTCGTCTCATGGACGTCTATACTATGTAGCTTTCTCCGGACGGAAGACCGGATCTTCTTCAAGCTGTAGGCTCAGTTGGTCTTGATCGACGTTAGGCTTAATCGGATATCCTCAGATGCACTATGATTGTTTCAGTGAACTATCCTCCTATGGTCTAATAGGCGACTGGTTAGAATGCACGCGGCAGAATACCGAAATAATAGTCACCCGGTAGCATATATAATAATGTTGATTCCATTGCTCAGCCAAACTGGATCTTAAACTGAACAGGGAAGATATAGCGTTCAACAACGAAAAAGCCTATCGAGGCACCCACAACGAAGGATACTAAAGGAATGAAAATGACGAGGACTATTTGTTTGAGCCTCAGCTTGTATCTGAGCAGTGAAATTACGACCAACGACAGCAGGATGGCCTCTGCAGAGAGAAAGATATATTTGAACGCAAAGATGTTCCAGCCTGCCATGTTGGCGAGACTTCTTTCATCGCTGGGAAG
>CAYYHS010000589.1:0-2294 GCA_964471785.1 uncultured Chitinophagaceae bacterium | reverse complement strand
GATTCCTTTCTCATAATCATAATTATCGTTTTCATCCTCATACAAAGTGAACTCACCATCGGCGCCTGGATAGACACGTATCTCAAGGTTGTCCCATTTCTTCTCGGTAGCATATTGAACTTTCGGTCCGATGGGAACGATGGAACCTGACTTCACGTACAATGGAATAATGTCAATCGGAGTTTCTTTGGTCAGCGTTTGCCCGCCGGGAAATTTTTCGGCTGTCCAAAAATCGAACCAATCAGTTCCTTTCGGCAAATAAAGCTCTTCATTTCTTATTGTGCTAAAATCTCCAACGCGGGAGGTATCCTTGCCGTTGATACTCAATTTAGAATACATCGGTTTCGTGACAGGGCAAACCAGCAGTGACTTGCCAAACATATACTGGTTGTTGATATCCAATGCCTTTGTGTCGTCTGCAAAATCCATGACCAGGGCGCGCATCATGGTTGATTGATGGGCCGTGACGTCCCATGAGACAGAATAAATATAGGGCAAGAGTGTGTAACGAAGGTCTATATATTTTTCAATGGCATCGTAAATTTCATCGCCGCGCTTGCCGAATTGATAAATTTCACGAGGCGCATCGGTTCCATGCGAACGCATCATGGGGCAAAACGCGCCGAACTCTATCCACCGGGCGTATAACTCCCGATAATTTGCATCGTTCAGCTTGTCGGGAAAATTCCATAGGAAAAATCCGCCTATATCGCTGTTCCAGTATGGAATCGCGCTGAGCGAAAAATTGAGTCCCGCCGAAATCTGGTTTCGAAGCGCATCCCAGGACGCCACCACGTCGCCAGACCAGGTATTTGCGCCGTATCTTTGTTGACCTGCGAACATCGATCGGGTAAGAATAAACACACGCTTGTCGGATGTTACAGAACGCTGATGGTCGTACAGACCGCCAACCGCCATCAAGGGAAACGCGTTTCGGACTTTTCTGAATGAACCAAGATATGTCTTGTTGTCGAAATCTGAGGGTTTGAAATCCATGTGATCCGGTTCTGATGAGTCCAGCCACCATCCGTCCATCCCAAGCGAGAAGATGCCTTTGTTTAGATACTTCCAGAAGATATCGCGAGCCGCTGGGTTGTAGGGATCGTAGACTCTCACGCCGGATGGATAATCCATATTGGGCGGCCATTTATCCGAACCGGACTCCGGCCACGTCTTGAAATCCATAAGCGCGCCAATCTTATCCAGCTCTTTATATTGTTTTGTTTGAGGACCGAATGAATTCCAAATCGATATCGTCATGTGGGCATGCAGGTCGTGCACATCGTTTACCATCTTTTGAGGGTCGTAAAATTCTGCATTGAGGAATTCCATAGCATTCCACAAATAATTATTTCCCCAGTACTGCCAATCCTGGATGATACCATCGAGCGGAACTCCCAGCTCACGATATTTTTTCACCACCCCCATCAACTCATCCTGACTTTTATATCGTTCTTTACTTTGAAAATAGCCGAAGGTCCACAATGGAAACATCGGCGCCTGTCCGGTGAGATCGCGCATTTGGGCAATGACTCCGTCTGCATTGCCGCCGTACATGACATAATAATCTATGCAATCGCCTACGTCCGATTTGAATGATGTGATTTCAGGGCTATCCTCAAACAAAGTCGGAGAGTAATTATCCCAAAACAAACCGTAGCCCTTTACCGACACAAAGAAGGGCACGTAATCATCCGTATTCCCCTGTATCATGCGTAACGTATCATTACGCTGCACCATTTTGCCCTGTTGTTGTTGTCCCAATCCGTAGATGGCTTCGTCTTTATCCAACATAAAAGACTGGGATATACTGAATGTCTTCACACCGGCATCGTTGAAATCTTTGAATGCAGCACCCGCTTCGTGCTCACGGAGCAACGGCTCACCCGCAGATGTTGAAAATGAGATTGCGCCATTCTTGATATTGAGATTTACCTGAAGGCGATCGCTCTTCAAGACAAGCTCATCTCCCGCTTGCATTATGCTAAACACCGTCTTTTCAGGAGTCGCAATTACCGAGAGACTTTTGCGCGCAGGAGTTGTTCCTTCGGGCGATTTCAGAATTCTCACTGTCGATGGATTGTAGAACTGAATGTCAACTTCGACGGAATTGATGATTGATGTGATTCCGTAATTAGTTTTCTGGAAGTCTCGAGCTTGGCTGTTTAAACTTGCCAGAATAAACAAAACCACAAGCACATAGGTGCGTAGTTTCATTGTTTTTAAGTTCATTGTATTACCAAGTGCTATTTTCTAAATAACAACGGTGCGAACTGGAAAAGATCTCTTCTCCA
>CAYYHS010000588.1:0-2296 GCA_964471785.1 uncultured Chitinophagaceae bacterium | reverse complement strand
CAATAATCACTAAACTTTTCGACGGAACGATTGCCTTCGTGCTGAAGCTTACAACATGGATATCGATCCAATTTTTGAGGAGCATTCATCGTGAAACGCTCTTTCCCAACAGCACAACCTTGGTTTATCCTTCTTCCTCTTTTCCTTGCTAGTTCGTTTGTTGGATGTTTAGTCAGCGAAACCACGCAATTTACTATCACGATGAATGACGATGGTAAAACCGGAACTATCGTAACTGCTATGCGTAATATCCAATCGGAAGAAACAGAAAGTGATCGGCAGGCAAAGGATTTTGAGGAGGCAATTCGTGCGTGGAAAGGAGACGATTACTTGCTGGAGCGCATGCACGGGGGTCTTTATGTAAAGGACCGCACGCTATTGTTAGAGGGTAATCTGCTCGTCTGGAAAGAGACCGCAATCTTTGCCGACCTTGGAGATGTTTTCAAGCATGAGTATAGGAATGACACTCTTCGATTCATCATCAAGGACGGTCAGAAAATTGTTGCAACAAACGGAACAGTTCTCTCCACAAAAGATAGCACGGTGGTATTCTGGGCTATTGCGGGAGCAAAGGAAATCTCGTTGACGACGAGAGCCGACAGCTTTAGCACGAAATCCGATTTCGCCTCGCGATTCAGCCAATACCTCAAAAACGCTCACTAACGTACCAAAATCGTTCAATGAAATCTCGTTTTTTCTCTCGCCAAACCTTCGACGGCGGGACACTGTTTCTTCTCCTCTTCGCTGTCCTCAAATTGCTCATCCATCTTTACACTAATGCATTTGCAGGATACGGCATCTTCCGCGATGAACTCTATTACGCCGCCTGCAGCGAGCATCTCAGCGCCGGCTATGTTGACCAGCCGCCGTTGTCGATATTCATTCTTGCGGTGAACAGGGTGATTCTGGGCAATTCCATCTTTGCTCTCCGGTTTCTTCCCGCGCTTGCCGGTGCGATAACAGTCTTCCTTACCGGTCTGATGACGCGCGAGCTCGGCGGAGGACGATTTGCTCAAGGACTCGCCTGCATTGCCAGTATCGTCTCGCTTATCTTTCTCGGTTACGAAACAATTTATTCGATGAACGGGTTTGACGTTCTGTGCTGGGCGTGGAGTGCATACGTCTTGATACTAGTGTTGAAGACAGGCGATAAAAAATACTGGCTTCAGCTCGGACTTCTTCTCGGTCTCGGACTTCTGAACAAGATCAGCGTTCTTTGGCTTGGGTTTGGAATTCTTGCCGGCATAGCATTGACGCCCGAACGCCGCTGGCTGAAGACGGAGTATCCGTACATTGCCGCGTTTATTGCGTTCGCATTTTTCCTTCCATACATACTTTGGAACGCTTCTCACGATATTGCGCATCTTGAGTTTATCCGGAATGCCTCGGGGCAAAAATATTCCTCACTGACGCCGAGGATATTTCTCACTGGCCAGATTTTAATACAGAACCCGGTGACACTTCCGCTCTGGATTTCGGGATTGTATGTATTTCTCTTTTCAAAGACAGAACGTCGTTATCGTTCTCTTGGACTTTTGTATCTGATCGTATTGGCGATCTTGTTGCTCAACGGCCACAGCAAGCCAGAGTATTTCTCTCCCGCTTATTCTATGCTGTTTGCGGGCGGGGCTGTCGGCATCGAACGGTGGCTCTCGCGAGGTTTTCTCCGGTGGTTAAAACCAGTGTACATGGTTGTGCTCGCCGCCGGTATCGTTCTGGCACCGCTGGCGCTGCCGATTCTCCCTGTCGAGTCATACATCCGATATGCCGATGCGCTCGGACTTGCTCCGACGACACCGGAAGGAAAGAAGCTCGACAAACTCCCGCAATTTTATGCCGACATGTTCGGATGGGAGGACAAGGCGGCGGCAATCGCCAAGGTATTTCACGCGCTCTCGGCAGAAGACCAGCAGAAATGCGCTATCTTTGGGGATAACTATGGACGATCCGCTACGGTTGACTACTTTTCCGCAAAATATAACCTGCCGAAAGCAATTGGTTCGCACAATAACTATTGGCTATGGGGACCCCGCGGCTACTCCGGAGAACTGGTGATCATCCTTGGCGGCAACCTTAAAGACAAAACCGAAAAATTCGAAAGTGTCTCGATCGCCGATACTGTCAGGACAGAATATGCAATGCCGTATGAAAACAATCTTCCGATCTATGTCTGCCGGAATCTAAAGGTTCCTCTTTCGCAAGTGTGGCCAACGTTGAAGCACTTTGAATAGTTGAACCGGATCTAGCAGGTTGCTGAAAAACTCAGTGTTTTTTTGTTTTATGAGGAACTTTTTCA
>CAYYHS010000587.1:0-2297 GCA_964471785.1 uncultured Chitinophagaceae bacterium | reverse complement strand
TTAAAGGGCGGCAGAGGCATTGTCAAGGCTCCGATTGACATTCGCCAATCGTTGAAAAACTCCACAATGACCGACTAGGGATTCGGAACAAGATGAAATTATTTCCGTTTCGATGTCCTGAACACGAGAGCATCCTCCGGATCAACTATGCGGGCATAGCACCCGAAGCCGCCGAGATTGTTTTCAATTTTCAGAAGCAGTGTATTCCATCCCTTCTGAAGTGTTGCCGCAACTGTGTCCTGGTCGGGAACCGCAGGCCTGATCTTGAGCAATCGGTAGATCTCTTTGCCATTTAAGAATACTTTAACGCCGTCATCGCTTCCAACGAGAAGAGGGAGTGTCTGTTCGCGAGGAGAATAAACATAGCTCAGCGCGTATGCAACTGTTAGGTCGGAGGGATGAAACATACTCAGGTCCAAAAATCCGGATTTCTGTGCTTTCACCAGCTGCCATCGGATTTCCTGTCCGCCAACTCCACGGTATACTTTTTTCACGTTGATCTCCTGCTCGGGCGGATAGAGGGTGTCAAGTCCGTACCGGCCATGCAGGGAGTCCTCGGGGTTAGGAAACGGTCCGCAAACGTACCACGCCGGTATGAACGCATGGTATGGGTGCAGGGCAAAGGCGTCTAGACCAACTTCGTATCCTGACGAACCCTGGTCCTTGCCGCTGACGACAAATCGCAGTGTAATTTCTCCGTGAAGTGGGTGAATGTTTTTCAGAGAGATTTTTCCTCCGGGGATGATCGTCTCGTTGTACCCACCGAAACTCGCCGGCGCAGCGCCTGCCGGAATGACGTCAACATTGCCGTACAAAGGACCTTTCGTGAAATAGACATCCACATCGTACCGGCCTTCATTCGCCGGCAACACCAGCGTGAAGCTGTCGCCTTTCTTTTGTGCATCGACCTTCAATTGTTTGAAGCCGCTCCAATCGGCGCCGTACGCAGACATGTCTTCGACGGAAGATGAGAGCTGAGTCTCTTGCGGCATGAAGGACTCGGCCTCCAGAGCGCCGTTTGGCACCTGGACCCTGAGCGGTATGCGGAGTCCGGGTGAGAGCATCGGTGCAAACGGACGATGCGGCTCCTTCTGGTACCAGTATGCCGTATTGCTGTAGTCAGCTATTTCTTTATTCTGATCCCCATGTTCGATAAGCGCACGAATCGATTTCGTAAAAGGTATGCAATCGAGGATATGAAAACGGTACGCAGCGATCCGTCCGAGCGAGTCATCTTTCAGAATTAATCCATGGTAAGGTGCGCTGTATTCCCCTTGGTTGAAATACCAACCGCTGTTGAAGTAGTCTTCCGTGCCTGTCCCCTTTATTGACGCCTGCTTTTCCCCGTCGACATAGATCATCTCATCCCCTTCGAGAAATGTAAGCCCGCCGTCATAACTCTGCATGCTCATGTTGATTCCCACAAGGTGACCTTCCCCTTCCGCTTCGAGCAGCGTATAATAGTGTGAAGGGTCGGTCCGGATCTCACGATGCCACGCCGCGTGAAAATATGCAACCGTGGAGTCCAGCGGCTGGGGAAGTTTGTGATAGTCGATGTGATAATAGAATGAGGGGATCGCCTGACCTGTTTCGTTCATCACCTCGACTCGAGCAGACTTGTTAAACGGCATCGGAAAATAACAGTAGTATCCACCGCTCGACATCCCGATGAATGGTGTAATGAACTGTTTGTACTGGAATCCCGTACCGAAGAAATCTCCGATCGGAACCTCCACCGACGGATCTTTTTCTCCATCCCAATACATCCGGAGGACGATGTGACGGAGAAAATATTTGTCGGACGATGAGATCGTCGTCCAGAACATCGTGATCACTCCGGGTCCCGTGATATCCGCCAGCTCTGCCGTACTCCCCGCGGGAATGATAATGAAATCGTCATTGCCACCTGTTGTGTCGTTGCTCGAGATCTGTACCAGCGGCCCTTGCTTAAGATACGGCAGACGTGATGGGGAGAGCAAGTTGTCCAGCAAGGACTGACCTACTGCAACGGAGACAGCGAATAAACCGACGAGAAAAACGATCTTTGATTTCACCGTTACAACCTCCTGAATGTGAATGAAAAATATTCTTCCCATCAACAGAAACTTAATGCCATCCGACCTCCACGCTCTTTCGAATATCCTTTGCTGGAATGGAAACCTCCACCGTACCGGTTTGTGCATCGCGACGCCACGTGCAAGTTTTCGCTCCTAGCTTCATCATCCGGCCATCCACTTGAATCTTATGAGTCTCAGGAAATCCGCGAAGTTGATGTATGTATGCTCTACGGCTTACCT
>CAYYHS010000586.1:0-2300 GCA_964471785.1 uncultured Chitinophagaceae bacterium | reverse complement strand
GGCTCATTATTTCATTCTCGGGAGAACTTGAGCGTCTTGCCGGGTGTTGTAGTGAGTGGAACCTAATGAGAGACTCTTAAGTGAAACAAAAACTCTTCTTCTTTCTGATTGCCGTCTTAGTTGTGAACTTCCGTCCTCTCTTATGGGCGCAGATTCATTTTACGGCAGCGATGGATGGCACACAGGAAGTTCCACAAGTTACCACATCGGCAACCGGTACCGGCTCATTCGAACTGAGCGAAGATTTCACCAAACTGACATACTTTGTGTCGTACCAAGGAATGAGCTCAGGAGGGGTCGCCGGGAATTTCTTCGTCGGAAAAGCCGGCGTGAACGGTACCGCAGTCGGGAGTCTCACTTCGCCAACGACGTCTTCCGGCACCTTTAGCGGTGTCTGGAGAAGTACAGACTCTGAGCCATTTACAGAAGCATTAGCTGAATCACTCCTTGCCGGAAAAGTCTACATGAGTTTTCGGGACGGCACTTTTGCGACCGGAGAAATCCGTGGTCAACTTGCTCTCGGCACTTCGCTCCATTTCGAGGTCAACTGTGATGGAAGCCAGGAGGTCCCTCCCGTTTCTGAAAATGGGGGTGGCACCGGGGTCTTCGTTCTCGACCCAACGAGGACAGAATTGGATTATTGGATTACCTGCCAGGGCCTCTCCGGCCCTCTCACGGCAGGAGGAGAAATTAGCTCAGGCTCCATAGGGTCAAGCGGCCTCGTCGTGAAGAACATCGGTTTGATTGGAGCCCCCGCATCGGCCGCTCTTAAAGGTTCATGGAAAACGACCGATAGTCAGCCGTTGACTCCTGCACTCGTTGACTCGATGATTGCCGGCAAAATGTATCTGAATTTTCGTACGGCAGCGCATGGCGAAGGGGAAATTCGGGGGCAGCTTGTTCTTAAAGGCGGGATTGGGTTCATCGCTTCGATCGATGGTTCCCAGGAGACTCCCCCCACAATGACTAACGCGTCGGCGACAGCTTCCTTCATCCTCAACGATGCTCACAATTCGGTGACATACCACGTAACATATTTCGGACCATCGGGAACTGTCGGGATGATTCATTCGGGGTCGTCAGGAGAAAACGGTGCATCAGTAAAAACTCTCATAGCGAGCGGCAGTGCAGACGCCGCTACGATCGCGGGAATCTGGACGCCCTCAGACCCCAAGGAGGAGTTCACCCCAAGCGTGGCGGATTTGCTTCTCACTGGCCAACTCTACATTGAACTCGGTACCGCAGCGGGGAGCGCAATCCGCGGCCAGCTTAATCTCACAACCGGCATCGGGCTCACCGCGCAATTATCCGCCAAGCAGGATGTTCCTCCGACAGTCGTGAGTGACGGAACCGGCACTTCGTCCGTGGTACTGAGTCCGGATCGTCAGAGCGTTTCGTACAGCCTTACGTTCTTAAACCTCACCGGCAATATTTCTCCGTCGGGGGGACATTTTCATGTAGGACCGAAAGGGGTGAATGGAACCCTCGTTAAGATAATCGTTCCGCCGAACATGTGGGGGGCCGGCAGCGTCAACGGTGTCTGGCAAGCGTCGGACGGCGGACCGGAATTGCTCACCCCCGCGATTGCCGAAGCATTCGCCACAGAGGACGTGTATATCAATCTCCACACCGGAGGGTATATCGGGGGCGAGATACGGGGACAGGTCTCTTACAGTTTTGATCTCCTCTCCTCTGCCGCCACGTCACCTTCGAAGAGCGTTATGAAGTTCGATCTCGAGCAGAATTATCCAAATCCTTTTAACCCCTCAACCCAGATCGAGTTTTCGATTCCTCAACAAGAACATGTTGTGTTGCAGGTCTACGATGTTCTTGGCCGCGTCTCTGAAACCCTCATTGATGGGGTCCTTAATGGAGGCTCACACACTGTTGCATGGAAGCCGAATGGCAAGAAGAGCGGAGTTTATTTCTGCAGGCTGCAAACGGAGAGGTCAACATCGACGAGAAAATTGCTCTATCTTAAATAGGATCTATAAATAGTGATCACTGCATTGTAGTCCCGATTTGGCTTCCGCTGTTGTAAACTCCGACTGAGAGATTCGTCCACTGAATCCTCGCCAGAGTCTCCAGGAATCTCTCCGACTGACACGGGACTCGTGGGTTGATCCCGCTCAGAGAAACCCGCATAGGAAAATCCCCTCCCGCTCACATATCTCATGCTCTTCAGCGAACACGAAAGGAAAGCACGACTCCATAAGCAAGAAGACGAATCCTTGGAATAAACATCATGTTCCGAGTGTCAAAGGTATAAGAACGAGTTACCAGGCCACGACTTTTGACGA
>CAYYHS010000585.1:0-2308 GCA_964471785.1 uncultured Chitinophagaceae bacterium | reverse complement strand
CCAAAAGAATTGGACGGGATCCTGTACTCATATGACGAACGAGACTCAATTTGATTTCGTATAAACGCGCACATAATCCACGTACATTCTTTGCGGAAATGTCGTGAACACGTCCGGACTCCCCGGCCAGTTCCCTCCGACGGCGACGTTCAACAAAATATGAAACCGCTTATCGAACGGCTTCTGGTGTGCCGCTGTAAAATAGCTCACACCGTCGACATACCATGTAATGCCCGTTGTATCCCACACAATCGAAAACGTATGGTAGTCCCCTGCAAATGTCCCTTTCGGCAAGGTATACGAACCGCCGGACTGCTGATGTTGTCCGCTTCCAGATGCAAAATGAATTGTGCCGTAGACTTTGTCTGTTTCCTGCCCGAGCAATTCCATAATGTCAATTTCTCCACTCAGCGGCCAACCGCCATACACTTCATCCGTCGGCAGCATCCAGATCGCCGGCCACAGTCCTTGACCGTACGGAAGTTGCGCTCGAATATCAAACCTGCCGTACGTCCAATCGCCTTTCATTTTCGTTCGCATTCGGGCCGACGTATAGCCTTTGCCTAAATAGTCCTCCTTCCGCGCCTCGATGACCAATTTTCCGCTGTCGACATACGAATTCTGCGGACGGGAGGTGTAGTATTGAAGCTCGTTGTTCCCACCGCCGTCACCGTTTACTTCATACTCCCATTTAGCGGGATCGACCATTGCACCGTTGAACTCATCGTTCCAGACAAGCGTCCATCCGGGAAGCGCCGGTATAGAATCCGCCTGCGAAGGTTGCGCCGCTTCTGTCGGCGCGCTATTCTTGCATCCGCCGAACGCAAAAAGGATGAAAAAGACTTGTACTATTGTGCTCATATTTTTCATCATTGCTTTTGGACTACCTCAAACTCGTCTTCAAGATTTTCGGCGGAATTGGTGCCGACGAATACTTTAAACGAGCCCGGCTCAACCACCCATTTCATTTCCCGATTCCACATTGCAAGATCGTTAGGTTCTAAAGCAAATTCAACTTTCCTTGTTTCACCTGCTTTCAGCGAGATCTTTTTGAAACCCCGCAGTTCTTTCACGGGTCGTGTAACACTCCCCGCTTCATCTCTTATGTACATCTGCACTACTTCTTCGCCATCCCTATTGCCGCTGTTTGTTACGTTGACCGTCACGCTCACAATGCCGTCGGCGGTAATTTTTTTGGATGACAGCACGAGGTCCTTGTACGAAAATGTCGTATAGCTTAATCCGTAGCCGAACGGATACAACGGCGTGCTTGGAAGATCAATATATTTGGAGGTGAAGCGATTACCGCTATTCGCGGGGCGCCCTGTGCTTTTATAGTTGTAGTACACCGGTATCTGACCGACGGCACGCGGAAAACTTACGGGCAATTTTCCGCTTGGATTATAGTCGCCGAAAAGCACGTCGGCTACTGCATTACCGGTCTGAACGCCAAGAAACCACGATTCAACGATCGCGTCACAATGGACTGCTGCCCACGGGATTGTTAACGGTCTGCCATTCATCAAGACAAGCACGACAGGCTTTCCAACCGCACAGACAGCCTCTAAGAGATCTTCCTGATTCCCGGGGAGATCGAGATTAGACCGGCTTCCCGCTTCGCCGGACATGTTCGAGGATTCACCCAGGACTATAATGACAGCGTCCGCCTCCTTTGCGGCTGCAACTGACTTGTTAAAATCTCTTGCCGGCAGCGAGTCGATAATTTCACAGCCGCGTGTGTAGATAATTTTGCAGGACGGTGCAGCAATCGCTTTTATTCCTTCCAACACAGTAACGACATCTGAAGGTCGACCCACTTGTGCCCAGGGTCCGAGGGGGTTTTCGCGATCATCGGCAAGAGGACCTATCAGAGCAATTGAATGGAGGTCTTTCTTCAACGGCAATACATTTTTCCCATTATTCAAGAGCACGATCGATCTTCTTGCCATTGCTCGCGCAGCTGCACGATTTGCATCGGTATAAATAAGCGAGCGTTCTTTTTCCGCATCACAATAACGATATGGATTGTCGAACAACCCCAACTGAAACTTTACACGCAGGACTCGCCGGACTGCTTCATCCACGGTTTGCTCAGAGATTCTTCCTTCCCGCACCAGCGCAGGAAGATACCGCAGGTAGACTCCCCCGACCATATCCATATCGGTTCCCACTGTCACGGCAAGCACTCCGGCTTCCTCATCTGTCGCCGCAATGCCGTGTGCTCGCATTTCAGGAATAGAAGTCCAATCACTAACGACAAAACCCTTGAAGCCCCATTCATCGCGTAAAATGCCAGTGAGAAGCTTTC
>CAYYHS010000584.1:0-2311 GCA_964471785.1 uncultured Chitinophagaceae bacterium | reverse complement strand
TGGAGATTGCTCACTCCGATTTTTTGTTTTTTGGCGATCGCGTGTGATGAACAAAATCATGATTACATTTCCCGACGGAAGCAAGAAAGAATTTGAGAGCGGAATAACCGGAGGCAGAATAGCCGAGAGCATCAGCCGCGGACTGGCGAAGAACGCGCTCTCTGTCTCTGTCAACGGCGAAGTTTGGGATCTGGCGCGGCCGATTACTCACGATGCCTCGATCGTTATTCACACATGGGATTCCCCCGAAGGAAAGTCTACATACTGGCATAGCTCGGCCCACCTGATGGCGGAAGCGATCGAAGCGATATTCCCCGGTACAAAATTCGGCATCGGCCCGTCGATCGAAAACGGGTTCTACTATGACATCGACATGGGAGACCATTCGCTGACGAACGATGACCTGATCGCCATCGAATCAAAAATGAAAGAACTTTCCATCCGCGATGTGGTGTACAACCGCGAGGAAGTGAGCTGGGACAAAGCGGTCGACTATTTCAAGAAGAAGGGAGATCAGTACAAGCTCGAGCTGCTGAACGACTTCAAAGGCGAATCGATCAGCATGTATCATCAGGGCAACTTCACAGACTTGTGCTACGGTCCGCACATTCCGTCGACGGGCAAGATCAAGTTTATCAAACTCATGAACGTCGCCGGGGCGTACTGGCGCGGGAATGAAAAGAACAAAATGCTTCAACGGATTTATGGCATTACCTTTCCGACGAAGCAAGAGTTGGATGATTACCTTTTCAGGCTAGAAGAAGCGAAAAGGAGAGACCATCGGAAAATCGGCGCGGAGATGGAACTGTTTCTTCTCACGCCAAAAGTCGGGAGCGGACTTCCTCTCTGGATGCCGAAGGGTACGATTGTCCGTGAAACGCTGGAACGATTTCTTCGGGACGAACAGCGAAAACGTGGCTATCTTCCCGTGGTGACTCCTCACATCGCCAACCTTGAACTCTACAAAACGTCCGGCCACTATCCCTATTACAAGGATTCGCAATTCGCCCCTATCACGATGGAAAGCGGCGAGCAGTTTCTTCTTAAGCCGATGAATTGTCCGCATCATCATCAGATCTATGCCGCGAAACCGCGATCGTACCGTGATCTTCCTATTCGGCTCTCTGAGTTCGGAACTGTCTATCGCTACGAACAATCGGGGGAGATGAACGGATTGACGCGCGTCCGCGGATTCACCCAGGACGATGCGCATATCTATTGTGCCCACGACCAGTTAAAAGATGAGCTTGTCCGGACGATCGAGTTGACCCAGCTTGTCTTCAGAACATTCGGCATGGAAGTTACGACGAGGCTTTCATTCCGGGATGATAAGAATGTCGAGAAATTCGGGGGCGAGCTTGCGTTTTGGGAACAGGCACAGCGCGAGATCAAAGAAGTTGCCGATGAGATGAAGTTATCTTATTTTGTCGGAATCGGCGAGGCATCGTTCTACGGTCCGAAGATCGATTTCATGGTGAAAGACGCGATCGGGAGGACCTGGCAGCTCGGGACGGTTCAGGTGGATTATGTGATGCCCGAGAGATTTCAACTCGAGTATACCGGCAGCGACGGGCAAAAGCACCGCCCCGTGATTATTCATAGAGCCCCCTTCGGTTCCATGGAGCGGTTTATCGGCATCTTGATCGAGCATTTTGCCGGAGACTTCCCGTTATGGCTGACTCCGGTTCAGGCAGTTGTGTTGCCGATAACCGATGCGCAATCTTCATACAGCCGCGAGATAGAGGAACAACTACGAAAAGCAGAAATCCGGGTCGAGTTTGACGATCGGAATGAAAAAATAGGATATAAGATCAGAGACTGGGAACTCAAAAAAGTTCCGTATATGCTCGTGATCGGAGAAAAGGAAGCTTTGGCTGGAACAGTCTCGGTCCGAAGACACAAAAAAGGAGACACCGGCAGCCTTCCACTTGCGGCAATCGTTGAACAAATGAAACACGACATTGAGCAGAAAACCATCACCACATAGGAGATACTAGCATTAAAAGTAAAGGTCCTCGCATTAACGACGATATCCGCGTGCCTCAGGTTCGCGTCATAGACGACGGCGGAAAGCAACTTGGAGTGATGACACCGCATGAGGCTGTGGTCATTGCTCAACAAAAAGGGAAAGACCTCATCGAAGTTGTTCCGAATGCCGTGCCCCCCGTTTGCAAGATCATGGACCTCGGCAAGTACAAGTACGAACTTCAGAAGAAGGAAAAACTTCAAAAGAAGCATCAACACGTGAGTCTCGTGAAGGAACTCCGGTTTCATCCCAACACCGACGTTCATGATTTCGAGTTTAAAGCAA
>CAYYHS010000583.1:0-2312 GCA_964471785.1 uncultured Chitinophagaceae bacterium | reverse complement strand
GCTCAGTGTGACTCTGGCCTCCAAATACAATATTTATTATTGGAAACGGCACTAGGTTTTACGTTAGAGGTTTTGAGTTGTGAGGATCGATTCGGCTACAACAGCGCAAGAAAAGGGAGAAGATGTTTCGGCGGGCGAATCGGGTATCGAAAAGGAGTGAGTTGGAAACCCACAGTCGCCAACTCATTACGGATATTGAAACCCTCGGATCACGACTGGAAGCTCGACTGCACTCCATCCATCGATTGAGAACGCGCCTTTAGTTCATTGAGCTTTTGCATGATTCGAATCACGGAGGCGCTCCGTTCTTCCACCAACCCCCTCACAAAGCTGTGGACATCCGGTTCGTCGCATTGCATCAAAACAGACTGATAGAATCGGACGGTCATCGTTTCTTGGGCGAGCGCGGCGGTGAGCATGGCGCACGTATTTCTGCAGAAATGTTCGCAACGGATATTTTCAAGGTTCATACGACTCCCACCTTTCCTAATTGAATTCTGTTCGATCTACGCTTACGAGACTTTCTCGCGGGACATTTCCAGCGCGATCTCTTTCCCTCGCTTTAACGCTCGTTCGTTGAGGGGGAGGAGATGATGATGACGTTCCGGCAAAACTTCTTTGAGCGCCTTCAACACGTTTTCCGGCGAGACGATCGGCCGGAGCTGAAGGAACGCTCCAAGCATCACCATGTTCGCAACCTGTTTGTTCGCCAGCTTGAGAGCCTCTTCGTGTGCCTCGACACCCAGCGATTCGACATCATCCCGCGACGGCGGGGCAAGGACGCTCGATCCCTCGAAGAGGATAACCCCGCCGGGCTTTACGAAGGCCGCAAATTTTTCCAACGAGGGCTGATTAAGAAGGATTGCCGAATCGAAGTTCGAAACGATCGGCGAACTGATCCTCGACTGCGCAACAATGACAATGCAGTTTGCAGTGCCGCCCCGCATTTCGGGGCCGTACGACGGCATCCAACTGACTTCCTTCCCCTCTTTGATCGCCGCGTAGGCAATAATCTGCCCCATCGAAAGGACTCCCTGTCCGCCGAATCCTGCAATAATAATTTCGTGAGCCTTATTCATACTGATGCCTTTGCAAACTTAGTTCAACGTCGGCACTTTGAGATCTCCGAGCGGGTATAATGGAAACATGTTTTTTTCCATCCACTCATTTGCCTGGATCGGCGTCATCTTCCATCCGGAAGGACAGTTCGAAACAACTTCGATGAAGCAAGTCCCTTTTTTCATCGCTTGATATTTTACGGATGCCTCGATTGCTTTCTTCAGTTTCCGGACTGCTGCTGCGGTGTGAACGGCTTGCCGGGTTACATAAAACGCTCCCGGCAGTTGCGCGACGAGGTCGGTGATCTTCAAAGGAAAGCCCTGAAGGTCGGAATTTCTTCCGTAGGGACTGGTGGATGTCACTTGACCGAGAAGCGTCGTCGGCGCCATCTGTCCCCCGGTCATTCCGTAGATCGCGTTGTTGATGAAGAGCATCAGAATGTTCTCGCCCCTGTTGACGGTGTGAATGGATTCGCCGGTACCGATCGCCGCGAGGTCTCCGTCCCCCTGGTAAGAAAAGACGAACTGATCCGGCAGCACTCTTTTGATTCCAGTCGCGACTGCACTCGCCCTGCCGTGAGCCGCCTCCTGCATATCAATATCCATGTAGTTGTATGCGAAGACCGAGCAGCCGACCGGTGCCACACCGACAGTCTTGTTTTGTATGCCCATCTCCTTCACCACTTCCATCAAAACTCGGTGGACGACACCGTGTCCGCATCCCGGACAGTAGTGCATCGAAGTGTCGGTCATCGTCTCCGGTTTCTCGTAGACGAGCTGCATTGGCGTTGTGGTAGACATTGAATCCATGATTACCTCATTACACAGTCGTGGTTTGATGCTTCATTGCGATCGTCTCAATTTCTTTCACGATCTCATCGGGCGATGGAATCATCCCTCCCATACGTCCCTTAAAGAACACAGGCCGTTTTCCCTCGACGGCAAGCCTCACATCTTCTACCATCTGCCCCGCATTCATTTCGACCGTCAGGAAAGCTCCGGCTGTCGATGCCAGCGATTGAATGATTTCACTCGGAAACGGAAAGAGAGTAATCGGTCTCAGCAGTGCGACACGCGAGCCCCGCTCGTTTGCAAGCTCCATTGCCTTCTGACAAATACGCGCGGTTAGGCCGAACGCTACGAGGACAATCTCCGCTTCCATCGACCCGAGAAACTCAAATTTTACATCCTTCTGCATTCGGTGGTACTTCGCCTGCAGCTTCATATTGATCTCTTCCATCTTCTCCGGCTCCA
>CAYYHS010000582.1:0-2321 GCA_964471785.1 uncultured Chitinophagaceae bacterium | reverse complement strand
GCACGGGGTCGTAGCTCAGTTTGGTTAGAGCGCCTGCCTGTCACGCAGGAAGTCGAGGGTTCGAGTCCCTTCGGCCCCGCCGGTTTTCCAGAATGCCCAAAGAAATTTGGGCATTTCTGTTTTTGGCTCCGGACCGGATGCGAATTGTCTGTGGATTGTGATTGACAATGCTTCGAGATAGTCTTAGATTTGCCCATACACATTGACCCCGACTCCAACGGGGACTCCTATGTGCGGGTAAAGATCTGTGATGAGAATTTAGAAGCCTTTGTTGGCGAAAGCCGACAGAGGCTTTATCATTTTGTGACGCTGCCGTATCGTATCATCAAATAACGGAAATGGCACGGCGTATGAAGACAATGATTCGATTTCTTGTGACGCAAACAAGTCTCATCTACGATGACTGGAGGATACTATGAAACTTCCTTCCATGAGTCAGATTTTTGACGGGGCATATCGGACTTTGCTCCGGTTTCCGCTTGTCCTGTTTTGCGCGCTTCTTGGCACCGTTTCCGCTTTCATCCTTGTCGATTACGAAGGCCCGCAGAGTGCGACAATTTTTTTTAAGATTCTCTTTTCCTCGGTTCTCGGCATTCCGCTCCTTCTCGGACTGAAATTACTTGCCGAAAAAATGGGGTGGGAAGGGTGGCGGTCGTTGACTTTGAATCTAGCGGGAATCGTTCTGTTGATCGGGTATGCACTTACCGTTCCGTTGACCCTTTCATTCGGTCCCTTCTATCATATTCAGCGCCTGTTGGTGCTCACCGTTGCCATGTATCTCTTTGTTGCCGTTGCGCCGTTCCTGAATTTGGAAGAGCAAAACGGTTTTTGGCAGTATAATAAGATCCTTCTCTTCCGGTTTCTCGGCGCGGCCGTATATTCCAACGTTCTGTATCTGGGACTCTGTCTGGCCATTGCCGCCCTCGACCAGTTGTTCGGCATCAATATTTTGGCGAAACGGTATGGTGAACTGTGGATCGTCATCTTTGGCATACTAAATACCTGGTTGTTCCTCAGCAGCGTGCCGAAGGATTTGAAGAGTCTTGATCTGCTCACTGAGTATCCGAAGAGTTTTTCCATCCTTATTGAATTTGTGCTGGCCCCGCTCGCGCTGATCTATGTCATCCTCGTGTATGCCTATACTGTAAAGATCGTGTTCACCTGGGGGTGGTCCAACGGCTGGATCAGCAAGCTCATTCTTGGCTTTGCGGCGACTGGGATGCTATCGGTGATTCTCCTCGATCCCATACGCGACCGCGAAAATGTCAGATGGGTTCAGGCGATATTTCGGTGGTTCTTTGTGGCCATGATTCCGCTGATTGTTGAATTGCCGCTCGCCGTGTGGCGAAGGGTCTCTGAATTCGGCATGACGGAAGCACGCTACATCGCCGCCGCGCTTGCCGTGTGGCTGATTGGTATTGTCGCCTATTTTGCTCTGAGCAGGGGAAAGGATATCAAGATCATTCCGCTGTCGCTCGGAATTCTTGCTCTGGCGATCTGTTACGGTCCCTGGTCGATGTTCCACATCTCCGAACAGAGTCAGCTCGGCAGATTGCGGGGACTGCTGGAGCGCGATTCGATACTCGTCGCCGGTGTTGTGCACAAGGCGTCGGCACCGGTGTGCCAAGAGGATGCAAGGCAGGTCAGTTCACTACTCGTATATCTGTATCAGTATCACGGATTCGGAAAGATTCAGCCATGGTTTCCAGTAGATCTGCGAAAAGACACGACGAGTGCGCTTTCGGAATGGAAAGAACCCGCTCTGGTTGCGAAATTGATGGGAGTTGATTTCGTCATATTGCGACCGGGAGGCGGCGAGAATTTGGTTGCGTTCGGCATGGAACAGGATGTCTCCACCGATGTGCGCGGCTACGACCGCATGATACGGTTCTCCTTTATCGGGGAGAGAGGGCTCAAGAAAGAGTTGCCAGAGGAAGGAACGACGTTCGACGTCAACGCCACCCTCGACACGCTCAAGGTCGGGAGCAGAAGTGAAGCGAACGAGCGACGGTCGCTGGTGGTCTCTTTTCGCCCTTTGGTCGATACTTTGTTGTCCTTCTATAGGAATGAAACCGTGATGAACGTTCCGAGGGAGAGAATGACGCTGACCGGGGAGGCGAACGGTCTGAAGGCAAAGATCTTCCTGCGCAATCTCCAGATACGGCGGAATGGCCAGGAGAAGCAAATTCAATCTCTTTCCATTGATGTAGTCTATACGAAATAGAAAATCTGGTCTACGATTTCCTCGGCCCGCCAGTTGACAGTGTTGGTGTATGACAAGAAAGATGCAGCTAAGTATTCGGTTCAGTGGGATGCAACTC
>CAYYHS010000581.1:0-2331 GCA_964471785.1 uncultured Chitinophagaceae bacterium | reverse complement strand
AAAATATGCAAACGATGTCTACCGTTTCTCCTACTGGCTGTGCGGCGAGAGTGCGATGGCGAAAGACATTACTTCGGAGACATTCGTAAGAGTCTGGACGTCGGAATCGGAAATCCGGTTCGAGACTGTCAAGGCGTACCTCTTTGCCATTGCGCGGAATCTTTACCTCCACGAGAAACGAAGGCTGAAGAACAAGGTCGCTTTGCTGCCCGAGCTGCCCGACCCGTCTCCACAACCCGACGAAGCCGCTGCCGTCAACTCCAAGTTGGAACTCACCCTCAAGGCTCTTCAGTCGTTCCCCGAAATTGACCGGAGCGTTTTAATCATGAGAGCGCAGGATGAACTTTCTTATGCAGAGATAGCTAGAGCCACCGGTTTGTCGCTGACAGCGGTCAAGGTTAAAGTATTTCGAACAAGAGAAAAGCTTCACTCTATCATAACACAACATTCAGGAGAAGAACTATGAAAGTCACGGCGGATGTCATTAACGACCTCCTCCCCATCTACGCTTCGGGTGAGTGCAGCGGAGACACTAGGTTGCTCGTTGAGGAATTCATGAAAGCCAACCCCGGGATGCGCCCTGCCACCGACACTATCGAGGAGAGCCTCTCATCGTCCATCCATGGACACCTGACCCTCAATGACGAGCTCAAATCCCTAAAGGCAACACGCCGTAGGTTGAAGATCCGTTCCTCTGTCATGGGACTCGCCATCTTCTTTTCGATTGCACCGTTTTCTTTCATTTACACTCAGGGTAAACTCTACTCCCTTATCTCGGAATCTCCAATCTCAGCGATTGTCTACGGATCTCTTGGCGTGATCTGCTGGGGAATATATTTCATGATGAAGCGCAGATCAGGGAATATCTGAGATCCAGCGGCCTTGTTCTGCCACAGCTTCACGATTCTTCAACGATCGGCGTTATTCGGAAAGTATTAGCACACTTCATGTATCATAAGGAGCTCACAATGAAACATATGTTCCCGCTCGCTGCACTTCTTCTGTTAACAAGTACACTCCTGCTTTCAGGCGTCCCTTCGAAATTCGACACGCAATGGATTCCTTCCAAACCGGAAGTCTTAACGTATCGCTCGCAGGGCGACCAGGGAAACGGCCTCTATCAGATCTCAATTTCGCGCAACGACAGCATCGTTCAGCTCTACATGAACATTATTTCGCCGGGATTCACTAAGACCGTCTCCTCATCAATGACGTCGGAGATGTATCCGCTGCAATCGGTCTCCAAGATTATTGTCAACGATCAGATTACAATGGATACCAAATGCACGTATGAGAAAGGCCGTCTGTCCATTTCCACGCTCATGATGCCGTATAACCGGACTATCTCTAACAGCCCCACATTCTCGGGAAGCGTGCTTGACTTCTCCCAAGTCCCCCTGTTAGTGCGGACCCTGCCTTTGACGAACTCGTCTGAGTATTCTTTCACGGCACTAAACCCGCAAACAAACAATTTAATGCCGCTAACGGCAAAAGTGCTCGGCGAAGTTTTGGTCTTAAAGGTCGAGTGTGTCCGGGTTGAGGTGAACGATTTCGAGGGGCAGTCGATTTACACGGTCGAAAAAGGAGCGCACCATCGCGTGATGCGCGTTGAGCAGCCTGCGGTACATCGAGTGACCGAGCTTATCCAGTAAGGAGACCGAATCACCAACTGAGGGAATGTAAACCGCTTTCCGGGAGTGCAAGACTACTCCCGGAAATCTGGCGCATGGGAATGTTACTTCAGAAGAACCATTTTCTTTGTGCCGGAAAAGCTCCCGGCAGTGAGTTTGTAATAGTAGATTCCTGTGCTGAGGAAGGACCCGTCGATCGTAACGTGATACACACCCGGCTGACGAAACCCTTCGTTGAATGATACTACTCTCCTGCCGAGAATATCATAAAGAACAAGATTAACCTCGGACGTTTTTGGAACTGCGTACTCGATGATGGTGCTCGGATTGAAGGGGTTCGGATAATTCTGAGAGAGTGAATATTGCGCCGGAACAATCGCCGGAGGCTCTGTAACCCCCGACACCAGCCCGTCAGTATAGAGTTCAATATAATCCAGGTAGACGCCGTCGGCTTGGACCGATGCGTCGCTGTGTAACCTGAACCGCACCTGCACAGACTGGGATCCCATCCCGGTAAAGTCATCAAGACGAATGTGCTGCAGTGCCGGGGGCTGGTTGTTGAAGCCGTTGATCGCTGCAAGTACGCTCCATGATGCTCCGTCCTTCGTCGCTTCGACGTAGAATGTGTCGGAGGGATCGACATATCTTTTCAGAGTAAATTGCAGTTCGGCCTTCGTGTGATTTGAAAGATCATATGGAG
>CAYYHS010000580.1:0-2334 GCA_964471785.1 uncultured Chitinophagaceae bacterium | reverse complement strand
TAGTAAGATAAATAGTTACAATTGAATTTGCAATAAAAAATTTCCAATATTTTTGCCGGTGGAACGCTCTCTCTTCGAGTCACCAGAGATCCTGCCACATGCTCTCACCGATCCGTTAACCTCTTACAAAGGGGTCGGGCGTGCGAGGCAGAAAGACAGCGTACAGTCCGAAAGCTACGGACAAACCTTAGACTGAAGCTTGTCGGTCATTCTCGCCGGTGCAGATCGGGCTGTTTGCTAGAACTGCGCCGAGAGCGAGATGGAGGGCCCGAGCTCGTTCACTCCGACCACAATGCTCACTCGTTGATGTTCCTTCCTCGCCTCTTCTTCCTTCTGACGGATCAGTTCGGCCGGGTTGTTTGTCCAAACGTTGATGATGTTATAGAGGTAGAATGCGCCGGTGACTCCGCCGGCGGCAATCCGGAGATAGTTGAAGTTATTCCTTTTCGTCCGCGAACTTTTGACACTCGGGAGGAGGTTCGCTGCATCCGCGGGAGATTGGGCTGCGTTGTAGGCGGCAAGATTTTTTTTGTAGTCCGAATTCGCTTTCGTATACATTAGCTGAGCTTCGACAGTCCCTCCAACGCAACCAAGAAACAAAACGCTGTAAACAATGCCGTGTCTTCCGCTGTACGACTGGCCCCACCCGGGAAATACCGCCGAACGGATCAACGCGCCCGTGAGCGTTGGACGGTAGAGCGGGTGATCGATTACGACAGACTCGCTGTCATGAACGATTATTTTACGCTCATAGGTATCGTAGCCGATGCCGGAGAGAATGAAAGTGTGGGGGCCTGGAAGGACTTCTTTCCGGACAAGCTGCTGCATTCCACCATCCTTTCCGTCCAAAGTGATGTGTACCGCCTCGCTTGACCGGATTGAGATAAAGCCGTTGCGTGATGTGAGCACGAGATTCGCCGTATATTGGATGGGCTCTTCGACGTCAACCCTCATGGAGTCCGAAAAATATCCTTCCAGATCAGCCCGGACCAAGTGAGTCCCTTTCTCAATTGGGTCCACAATCAGAGATCTATCGGGCGCGCCGACAAATTTTCCGTCGATCGTTACCCGTGCATCCGGTTGTGAGACTTTTACCAGAAGTCCTCTTGAAGGAATTTTTTCGAGAGCGACATCCGCCTTTAACGAAACACGGCCGTTCACGAAGAACTCATTCTTTACAGCTCTATACCCTTCGCGCTGCACTTGAAAAGTGTGGACACCTGCCCTGGGCGAAATGACGGGAATGCCCCCCTTCTGCCACTCTACCTGTTTGTCGTCGATAAAAACCGCGGCGTTGTTCGGCATGATGGAAAATGAAATCCGAGAGGTGTCCGTTGCGCTTGGCATGACAAAGATGAAATCGCCCTTACCTCCATCCATGAAGCCGAACTGCGGGTGCATCTTCCATCCGGTCACTTCTGTCACTTTCAAGGACGTTTGCGCTGCCAACTCTGTGCCCGTAATAATCCCGTCTGAGTTAAGGTCCGTAATATTGGAAGAGAGAGCCTCGATAAGTTTCGACGAGAAAAAGCTCATGCCGGTTCTCGGATCGTCTATCAGCGGTTCAACTCGGGCTCCTGCCGCAAAAAGTTCTTTGGACGGTTGCATCACCACATTCTCAAATCCAACACGAGGCGGGGGCGGTCCGCTGAACTGTTTCTCAACGCGAAGCCCTCCGACCATGAAGTCCAGCAGGACGAGCGTTTGTTTTGCGCTGTTCGAGGCTACCGATTCCTTCAGGTCATCGAGAGAGACGCATGTCGCGAGTGCGTGATCGGCAGAATCTGTCCGGCCGTCGACCGGTACAAAAAAACCGTACTGGTTTCCGGCTTGATCTCCAGCAGTATATCCTCTGCCGGAAAAAAATATGAGCAACCGATCATCCGGCCCCCGCCGCCGCATTTTTTTGAGTCCATCCAAAATAACATCGCGCCGCGCCTGGTCGTCCAACAGCATGATGATATTTCCTTCCCGGAAACCAAATCGGGATTCCAAAAGATCTTTGAGAGTCCTTGCCGCCGCAACTGCCGATGTGCGAGGTTCCACACTCACATAATGATCGATGCCAACGATGAGTGCGAAGCTTTCATTGTAGGCATGGTACGATTTACTCGTCACCGGATCGGAGATCAGCGTTTCGATCGAATTCTGAGACTGACAAACTGAAAAGGCTAAGGTGATTACAACGAGGAGCGAGAGTTGACCGTATCGGAGAACCTGACGGCTCATAACGTTTCGAAGTAACTCATAAGGGGGCAATTGACTATTCGAAGGCGGCTCGATGCACCGCCGTGAATATAGATAAATGGTGATGCGGAGTCAAGCGACGAAAAG
>CAYYHS010000579.1:0-2335 GCA_964471785.1 uncultured Chitinophagaceae bacterium | reverse complement strand
GTCGGCCACGCCGCTGATGGTTACGCCGCCCAGGCTATGTCCGACCAGGATGACAACAACTTGCTTCAGCTGCTGCTGCCTGACCCCTTCGAATTGCCCCGTAACGTCGTGATCTTCAGCCCTGCAGCCCTTGGACTTTGGACTAGACCCCTTGGCTCTTAAATGGTGGACGCTACTGGAGTCCAACCTGCCAGAGTGACGGCTTGGCCTGGTTGCCGTTTGGTTGCCGTCACTAACGCTGGGCTCGTCACGTCAAAGACGCCGGCGATTCCAAGGGGCGCGCGCCAGGAGCATGCCCATGCCACACCAGTCGGTCACACCCGCAAAGACAAGACCGGCGCCGACAAAGGCGCTGAGACCCAGGAAAAGGGGATGAACAAAATGCCCCAAGCTCACACCCAAGAGCACAAGACTGCCCGCCGCCACCCGCACTTGGCGCTCCAATGCCCATGGCGTCCAGGCATCTTTTTCCACGGGCAATTTCACCCTAGACCAAGCATTCATTCCGCCGGTCATACTGGCGACGCCCACCCAACCGAGCCGCGTGAGCTGGTCCCGCGCACGACCGCTGCGCTGCCCGGTTTGGCAAACGAACACGACGGGAGCTTTGTCATCAAGTTCATGATGCCGCGTCGTGATCTCGGCTAACGGCAAAAGTTTCGCTCCGGCAATCCGGCCACCGGCAAACTCACCGGCGTTTCGCACGTCCACAATTTGCAAAACCTCTCCGTCGCGAATACGCACATTGAGTGCGGCGACTGTGACATCGGAGGGAAACGAAGTGTTCATGTGCACATTGTGCCCAAATGCGGCCTCGACGTGCGAGCTCCGAAAGGCTTCCGTTTCACAACGAGCGATTCTAAGGGACAGATCTGCACTGAACGGTCGCGCCGTTGGTGTCGCTCACCATCGCCAGGCAATTAACCGCTCAGTGGATCGCTAGCGCAATTTGGGATCGTGTCGGCTCTTCGGGAAGGAAGAGCCAACTTGTTTATTATCACGATGGTGGACGCTACTGGAGTCCAACCTACCAGAGTGAGCGTGCAGCCTGGTTGCTGTTTGGTTGCAAAGTCCACCAAGGGTCTGAACCGTCACCGCGCTGGTACTGACGAGAAAGGGGCACTAACCAGGGCTCTCGCCGACGTTTCCCATTGATATGAAAGGCAGTAGGATCTAGAAACACTTTCGCGACAAACCATGCGTCCGGAAGTTCGACAATGAATAGACCACTATCGCAAATCCCATCAAGAATATGGGGAACATACCAACGCACAGGGATATTTGGGCTAATAAAGAAGATCGCCCGCAACCTCTATCCATTGATTATCGAGAAACCGCTGCTGCTACCATTTCTGTTGGTTCTGTTTAGACTATCGGGCGAGAGAATCGCTAAATATACCTTATATAAAACACTGCTGCCGGACGACTACTTTGGCGATCTGTTGGGAATGACTTCCTTCTCTGAGCGGGCATTCTTACAGTGGTATTGTCAGGAACTATATTGCGGCAAAGGCTTCATTGTTGAGTTAGGTCCGTTCCTAGGCGCCTCGACTTGTTCCCTCTGTCGCGGGCTAGCACTGAACAAATCGATTCCAAATAGGAATGGAAAGATATTGGTTTACGATAGATTTCTCTGCGATGAATTCATGGCTAATTTGCTCACGAAGTGGCATCTACAAGGGAGAATACAAAAACCATACCACTCCGGTGATTCGTTCAGGGCGGAGTTCGATGAGCAGACAAAATCCTATAAGTCATTATTGGCTGTCACCGACCGAAATTTGGATTTGGTGACGTATAATGAAGGTTCAATTGAGTTGTTGTTCATAGACGCAATGAAGGATGTTGCTGTTGCCAACCACATCGTTCGCCAATACTATCCATCGCTAATACATGGTGTATCCCTTGTGATTCATCAGGATTTCGTGCATTTCTACACCTCTTGGATTCATCTGATTCAATATGAACTGCGCGAGAATTTCAAATTCGTTTATTACGTCCCCGATAGCTCGAGTGTTGTTTTTCGATACATTGGTGCCAAAAGTGAAACCAAAAACTATCAGCTTAATATCGATGCGTTTGATGATCGAATGATTGATGCAGCATTTGCTTATTCGTGTTCGCTAGTGCCGTCGGCACAGCATGCAAACATTCTTGCATCAAAGATAATGCTTTATCTCCACAAGGGGGACCTTCGGTCTGCTAGACTCTTGTATGACCGTTTAGCGGTGGAGTATGTCGAAGTTCCATCCGAAGTTGGAATTGTTAGGGACATTCTCTCAGAACGCGAAGGACAACGGTAGTAGCGCGGTCATAGTCTATTTTTTTCCCTCCA
>CAYYHS010000578.1:0-2337 GCA_964471785.1 uncultured Chitinophagaceae bacterium | reverse complement strand
CGCTGTTGCTTTCCCATTGGACGCGACACATGCTCCCTGTGTGTCGCGTTTTTTTACGCCTGCCAAGTAATGCCGTGCCTCGGTCCGTTACATTCGATGCATCCACTCGAGCCAGTCATGGCATCACTTCTCGACTTCACCGCGCCGCCTTCGCTCGAAATGTCTCGACGATATGAAGAAGGAAAGAATACAGCGAACCGAACACCAGGATGTACCAAAGGAAGAGATCTACTCTCCCGAAGGCTGAACAAAGGATGAGAACAAATACATGCGTCGATGTTCCGTTGATACTCCAGAGATGAATCATCACCGCGTTCTCCTGAACATACCGGGATGAATTCACGTCCGAGTCGGTTTTTCTCTTCAACTCAAGCTGATTCTGAAATCTCGAATACTTCAGATACACTCTCAGTAGAAACTTCTCAACGTAGTGCCCTTGTTCTTTTGACAGCTTCTCCTGTTCCCGAGCGACCTCCTCTATCTCTTGGGAGAGAAACCCGCGCCTTCCTCTTGCGTGCGCTAAGTATTCATTCCGGTAATAATCAAGAAATCCTGCTTGGATTGCATAACTCGCTCCGGCTGATACCGCAAAGAGCCACCAAAGGCCCAGGCCCATAGATTCGTTTCTGCAGCCAACGGCTACGCCGAGGAATGCGGCGATGGTATAAATATAATCGACAACTCCGTCGAGCACACGGCCCAGGTGAGTGCCGTTTTTTTTGAGACGGGCAAGCTGGCCGTCGGCACAATCGAAGACTGTAGCAAAGCCCAGCAGAATGCCCCCCATCACCACCATGCTCCCTTCTCCAGTTGCATAGCAGATTCCGGACAAAACGCCAACAATCATCGAAAGAAGCGTTACCTGATTGGGGGTGATGTCCGTTGGGTAGATAACCTTAACAAAGAGAAACGCCATGGGGCGAAAGATGAAAAGGTCTACGGACTCCTCAATGGCAACATCTTTGAGCGACGATTTATATTCCTGGAGAAGCGACATGGCGCTAACGTGGAGTCAAGGCTTAGTCTTTACCAGGCCGTCGACGAGAGTGATCACTCTATCGGCCATGGCAGAGAAGTCTTTGTTGTGAGTGACAATGACGAAGGTCTGTTGATGCTTGTCGCGCAACCGGACTATCATGGAATGGAGAGCGGCGGCATTTTCGGAGTCGAGGTTTCCCGAAGGCTCATCGGCGAGAATCAGCTTTGGCGCGTTCATCAGAGCACGGGCCACTGCAACGCGCTGTTGTTCGCCGCCGGAGAGTTCGTTCGGTTTGTGTTCCAGCCGTCCTTCGAGTCCGACATCGTTCAGCAGAGAGATCGCTCTCCCGGAAGCGATAGCCAATCGTTCGCCGGCAATGAGCGCGGGCATCGCAACATTCTCAACGGCCGTGAATTCCGGAAGCAAGTGATGGAATTGAAAGACGAACCCAATATCTCTATTGCGCATCGCAGCGAGGTCTTCGTCCTTCCCCTCAAAAACATTCGTGCCGTCCAAAATCACCCGGCCTTCATTGGGGCGATCGATCATTCCCATGATATGGAGCAAAGTACTCTTCCCCGCCCCCGAAGGCCCTACAATGGCGACAATTTCGCCTCGGGCGATCTCCAGCGATACGCCTTTCAGAACGGGAAGATAGTTCCCGTCTCCCAAAGGGAAACGCCGGTGGATTGTGTCAACAGTGAGGAGCATGAGTGTTCCGTTCTATTCCCAGCGTATCGCTTCCGCAGGAAGAAGATCCGCAGCGCGTTTCGCCGGGTACAGTGTAGCAATATAACTAAGTCCGATCGCCGCGACACCCACGGTAAGGAAATCTGCCGCGTGTACCTCCACCGGGATCGCTGGGATGATATAGACAGTCGGATCGAGTGCAAAAAGATGGTAGTGAATCTGCAAGTAGCAAACCCCGATTCCCAGAATGCTCCCCGCAATGCTTCCGATAAGTCCAACGAGGAGCCCTTCGAACCGGAAAATCGAAACAATATTTCGATCGGTGGCCCCCATCGCCTTCAGAATTCCGATATCGCGGGTTTTATCGATAACGGACATCGTTAGCGAGCCAAGGAGGTTAAAAGTTGCCACGCCAATGATAAGGCACAAGATGATGTAAGCGGACCACCGCTCAATTCTCATCACTGAATACAAATCTTTATGCAGATCGTACCAGGTCATTGTCTGAAAAGTCGAGGGGAATTCTTTCTCGATGCTCTTCTTTACCTCTTCGGCGTGTCCTATGTCGTTGAACCGAACCTCGAATCCGTTTATCGCACCGGGCATTTGATAAAGCTCCTGGGCGGAGCGCAGCGAGATGTAGCCATACAATGCATCATATTCCCTGT
>CAYYHS010000577.1:0-2341 GCA_964471785.1 uncultured Chitinophagaceae bacterium | reverse complement strand
ATTTCATGAAATTAAAGCCCCTTGAGTCGATGTTCACCATGGTCTATCTGGACACACGCGGCTGCGGCCGTTCGGAGCAGCCCGACCTGAACGGTTATGCCATGAAAAACTTTGTGGCGGATATTGAAGGGCTGAGAAAACATTTGGGAGTTGAGAGCATGTGGCTGATGGGGCATTCAGACGGCGGCCCCATGATATTGAATTATGCATTCGAATACGGTGGTCATGTGGACGGAATGATCCTGGTGGATGCGCCGGTGGGAAACACCTCAAAGAGCAATGAGAGAATTCAGCTCATGCAATTGAGAAAGAATGAACCGTGGTTTGACGAGGCATTCAAGGCATTTCAAAAAATGCCGACAACACAGAAAGAATTTGAAACCTATATCAACAGCATTTTACCCTTCTTTTTCTCTTCAATGGAAAATCTGGAAAAGAACAGGGATGTCTTCAATAGAACAAGTCTGTCCTTTCATGCCCAGCGCGGGCGGGGACAATCGGATCAAGCATCGGCGGATCTTGCAACGTTCCTGCCACGTATGAAGATATCAACGTTAATTATTGTTGGAAATGACGACTTCATTTGCACACCCTCCGCAGCGAAGTATTTGCATGCTCAGATCCCAGATTCAAAATTATTGATCATAAAGAACGCGGGACACTTTCCATGGTTGGAGCAGCCACAGCAATTTTTCGACAGTATCCAAACATTTGTGCTTAAACCGGAGTATCACAAAAGTGAGTAGTGGTGGAGTGTGGATGCCCGCTGGAAACCTGCGGGCATCAGGAACCTTATGGTACGTCATTCCCGACCGATCTTCTCGGGAATCTATTGGTTCATCACTCAAAGTAATCGAACTGTAACACCATCAAAAACAGCAATCGTTCGCTTTTCTGCAAACCCTATGACGACTGGTGCAACACTTTGAATCTCAGGTCTGAAAAAATTCCAACCGACCGGGTTATGATATGAAGCTGCGCAGTTCGTTTATCATTTTATGTTTGATTCTGTTCATCAACGCAAGACCGTCGTTTGCCCAGTGGGTCAGAACAAACGGCCCATCCGGAAGAGGGGGAGAAATATATTCGATTTGCACTAAAGGATCGAACATTTTTGCCGGAACGGAGAGGGGGATCTATGTTTCGAAGGACAATGGGAAAAGCTGGCTCAACATTACCCCGTCACTGCCCCCGTTCACATATCGTGTATACTGTCCAGCTCTTGCAGTCGAAGGTCAATACCTTTTTGCTAGCATAGGAGAATTTGGCATTTACGTTTCTTCGAACGATGGTGAGACATGGACGACTGCGGGTAATGGCATCTCGCAGTATTATATTGTAAGCAAGATGGCAGTCTCCGGGACAAGACTGTTCGCGGCTGCCGACTATCTCTATCAAACTACAAACAATGGATTAAGTTGGACAAAGACAGACAGTGTGGATATGAATATCGAGTCCCTTATGGCTCAGGATTCACTGATCATGGCCGGTGTGCATATCAACAAAATTATTCGGTCATCCGATTATGGCGCATCGTGGACTCAAGTCTACTCATCGGATGTATATCCGATATCCGCCTTTGCGAAATCGGGCAATCGGGTCTTTGCAGCCTTCGGCCATTCAGTCATCGGATCCGTAGACGGCGGTATGACCTGGAACGCGGACAGTTCTGACCTCAAGTGCGCTACAATTTACTCGCTCACCCCTACTCCTATCGAATCGGGGAACAATTATTTGTTTGCAGCCACCGATTCAGGCGTCTTTAGGTCTTCAGACTACGGAACAAGTTGGATATCAAAGACTCCAGTCTTTAACTCGAGCCTGATTCTGAGCCTCGCGTTTAAAAAGGATGATGAGACTGGCACTTTTGTTATTCTTGCCGGAACCGGAGCCGGAATATTTTCATCGGCAGATTACGGCGAAACGTGGACTGCAATCGGGATTCCTTCAGGGACGTGGTATATGGCAGCGATAGGCTCCTACTTGTTTGCTGGTTCGACATCTGCGCCTTTTGTCGGTTTTGGTTTTGGCGGTATAACATACGGCAGAGACCACCGCTGCGAGGTTTATCGTTCGAGCGACTTTGGACTAACATGGAGTGAAAGTGACGAAGGCTTGGGAGACCATCCTAATTCCACTCTTAATTCGCTTGCTTCGCCTCCAGGCCAGTGGGGAGGCTTCAGTCTGTTTGCAGGAGGAACATCCAGCTACTCTTACGGCCCTGGCTCTGTCTTCGCATCCAGTGACCTCGGATCGAGCTGGGTCAATGTGATTCCGGACTCGTTGGGTGCACCGTATCCCACCATCTTCGCCGACGCTTCAAACATCTTCATCGGCACTA
>CAYYHS010000576.1:0-2345 GCA_964471785.1 uncultured Chitinophagaceae bacterium | reverse complement strand
TGTCGGACACCTTCTCCGGGAAATTGCGATATACCGAAATATTTGGCAAGTGAATGAACAAGGTGTCTGACATGTCCGACATGTCTCCATACAAAGTTGATTTTGGTGCATCTCATACGTACCATTGCATCGTCCACCTCGGAATCAGGGAATTGATTCCGAGCATTTCGTATCGAACAGTGTTGAGAAGAAAATAGTTTATGGATACAGTAGAAAAGAATGAGATGATGTTCGTTCAGCTTGTTTCGATGTTTCAAGCTGCCGCACTTCAACAGATGGGGAAGATTAAAAATCCCGCTACCGATAAGGTTGAAAGAAATATGGAGCAAGCTCAATTGTCGATCGACCTGATCGATATGCTGAAGGAGAAAACGAAAGGAAATCGTTCAGTCGATGAAGAAAGATTCCTCTCCAGCGTGCTTCAGGACCTGAAATTGAATTATGTTGATGAACTGGCGAAAGAGGCTTCAGCGCCGGCACCGAAGAACGAGGCGGCGCAATGAAATTCGGCATCGTAGGGAATCTATCGAAGGATACGCTAGGTGAGGCCGTGCTCAGGCTGCTCGGGACGGGCGAAAAGCGCTTGATCGAATTTGTTACTCATGACGAAATTGCCAAAATCGTCAACAAACAAACTGGCAAGAGAGTCATTGCGAAAAAGGACATGGCGCCTCTTGAGGAGATTGCGTCTGAGTGCGACATGATGATCGCTTTTGGCGGGGATGGAACGATCCTCTCAGCGGCGAGGCTCGTCGGCCGTGCCGCCGTGCCGATTCTTGGCGTCAATCTCGGAAAACTTGGGTTCCTCGCTGAGCTCTCAATTGATGAAGTGGAATCTTTTGTTGACGATATCTTGAACAACCAACACGTTATCGAAGACAGAATGGTGATCAAGGTGACGGCGGAAGGGGATGATATTCAGTTCTTCGGTGTAAACGATATCGTTATCGACAAGAGCAACTCTTCGCGCGTTATTGACCTCGAAACGTACGTCAACAACGATTATTTGATGACGTACCGGGGCGACGGAATTATTGTCTCCACGCCGACAGGGACAACCGGTTATTCGCTTGCGACGGGAGGTCCCATCGTGGTTCCCGCATGCGATGTGCTCACCATCAGCCCCATTTGCCCGCATACGCTTACCGCCCGCTCGGTGATCGTCCCCGATTCGAGCGTTGTTCGCGTCCTGGTCGAATCGAAACTCCAGAGTGTAAGAGTAACTGCAGACGGCCAGCAGGAACAAATGTTTACGCCACCCGTGAATCTCTTTGTCCAGAAGGCGGATTATACCGTGAAGCTGGTGAAACGAAAGGACAAAAGCTATTATGATGTTCTTCGTTCAAAACTCATGTGGGGCAAAGATATCAGGGTCACAAAGGTGGATTGACATGGAACGAACGGCATTGGTCATTGCAGTAATGTTTTTTATGGCCGGTTGCGGCGGGACTGATTCGTATCAGGTTTCATTCGAACCGCACGGACAAAAGATCGTTACCGGAAAAATCTCGCCCTCGATGTTAGCGTCCGACTCTTCTTTTCAATGGTACAATCAAAACTACTCATCGTTTACTCCTGACTCCGCATCCGTTGTTTTTCTCTCGACGGAAGCAAAAAATATTCACTTTATCGTCTTCGGCGGAACGTGGTGCGGCGATACGAAGCGGGAACTCCCGAAGTTTTTTAAAACGGTCTCTTTGGCTCATATTCCTGAATCGAACATCGAGTTGTACGGCGTCGATAGGGCGAAACAAAGCCGCGATGGATTGACGGAGAAGTATCACGTGACGTACGTGCCGACGTTTATTGTATTTTCTGACGGGAAAGAGGTAGGAAGGATTGTAGAACACCCGGAAGAAGGAATAGAGTTCGATTTGGTACACATCCTGCAGAAAAAATAGAGCAGATCACTTCGTATCTTGCGCCCCTTCATAGATCCATCTCTTCAATCCCTGAATTTGGTTTTGCACCAGAGGTCTCGCCGGCGGCATGGGTGGTGATCCCGGCTTCGCCTCAATGCACCAGACGAACCTGCTGTTGGTTGTATCCCCATTGTTGATAGCTCCGGGGTCCAGTTTCCACAATCCGTAACTCGAGAGGTCGAGATTTCCTTTTTGCGATGCGTTGTCATGACAAGAGGTAGTCGCACAGCCTATGTTAAAAAGCGGCTGCACCAGTTTTTCATAGCTGATTCCCGTGGCGGGAAAAACGATATCGTCGAGCGTTGAGACCGAATTGGAAGTATCTTTGCATGATGAGAGAACGAACAGGGAAATTACGCCATAGCTTATCGCGGCAACGTTGATAGTGAACCTGTAAAGTCTCATTTTCTTCCTGTCGTTATG
>CAYYHS010000575.1:0-2346 GCA_964471785.1 uncultured Chitinophagaceae bacterium | reverse complement strand
GTTATCCTACAACCCTTGCGCCGTTGTTTTCGATTGTCATAATATCGTACTTGGCCATCTTGCCGTGCGCCGCAAATGCTTTTTCCATGGCCTCGCCTATTTCCTGCATGTTCCCGGTGGCAAAGGAAAAGACGGTGGGTCCCGACCCGCTGATGTTGAATGAGAGCGCGCCGGCTCCGAGTGCAGCCTTTCGCACATCCTCGTACCCTGGAATCAATCCTGCCCGGTAACGCTCGTGGAGGCGGTCGCCGGTGACATAGCGGAGCGCTTCAAAATCTCCTTCGATGAGAGCAGCGACAAGTGCTGCGACGTTTTCGATGTTCACAACGGCATCCCTTAATGATATTTCCCGGGGAAGGATTTGGCGGGCCTGCTGAGTAAGGACCTGGAAGTTCGGGCTGCAAGTAACAACGGCTAGCGGACCAGTGATCTTGATGCTTCGGCAATGCAGATCTTCGTCGTCAAAAGAGTTTATCGTCAATCCCCCCATGAGCGCAGCCGAGACGTTGTCCGGATGTCCCTCTAGCTCAACGGCAACGCGGAGCATCTCTTCGGTGGAGAGCTTTGTCTGCAGCATTTCATTCGCCAGGAAAATACCTCCCGCGATCGCCGCTCCGCTTCCACCAAGCCCGCCACACGAAGGGATTCCGTTCTCCAGCCGAAGCTGCAATCCGGAAAAAACTTCTCCCGGCGTCTTGTGAGTTGCTTTCGCCAGCGCGAGCATTCCACGATATACCAGATTCTCGGCATCCGTCGCGATATGTTCTCTTCCGTTTCCAGTAACGGAAATAGCCGGCGTCTTCCCCTGTTCCTTCCCGAATGTCGCAGAGAGAAACAAGTATCGATTGAGTGCGAGGCCGAGAGTGTCGAAGCCCGGTCCGATATTCGAGGTTGATGCGGGGATCTGTATTTTCATGTTCGCGTGATGTGAGTAGCTCGATTACTTTTTCGCCTGACGTTGCGAACTCGACCCCCTCTCACTCTCCCCCTTGCAGGAAGAGAGAACATTTTTTTCTCCCCTGTAAGGAAAGGGCAGCGTGGGGTCGGTAGACCGATTGACATAGCAAAATTAGAATCTCAATTCTTCCATTTCAAACGACATTAGAGAAATTTTTTCACCTCACCGATGGTAGCTCCAATTTCAACCGGCGGATTTGCATACTTGCCGCGATTCTGCATATGGTAATCGACAATAATTTGCGGGTCTTTCAGAATATTCCCTGTGAGGATGCCCACGACCGTCTCTCGGGACTTAATAATTCCTTTACCGATCAGCTTTTTTAACCCGGCAACCGTTGCACACGACGCCGGCTCCGCTCCGATACCCGAAGCATCGACGGCAGCCTTCGCCTCGAGAATTTCTTCGTCGTTGACACACTCGACAACGCCATCTGTCCGCTGGAGCGAGCGGATTGCCTTTGTATAGTTTGCTGGATTTCCGATCTTTATTGCGGTTGCAATGGTCTCTGCTTTCTGCGGCAATAATTCCTTGAAGTTGTTCTTGAACGCAACATAAAATGGGCTCGCCCCTTCTGCCTGGATAACTGCGAACCTCGGCATTCTGTCTATCAATCCGAGCTCAAGCGCCTCATGGAGCGCTTTTCCGAAGGCGCTGGTGTTGCCGAGGTTCCCTCCCGGGAAGACAAACCAATCAGGTACTTTCCATTGCAGCTGTTCGAGGGTTTCCCAAACGATTGTCTTTTGCCCCTCCAGACGAAAAGGATTGATCGAATTAAGGGGATATGCCTGAAGTTTTTCCTGTGCCTCAAAGATTAGACGCATACAATCATCGAAATCTCCATTTACAACCAGCGTTTTGGCTCCATAGGCCAGGGCTTGAGAAATTTTTCCGACCGCGACATTCCCCTTTGGAATCAACACGAGCCCCGTAATATCTGCCTCGGACGCGTAGGCTGCAAGCGAAGCGGAAGTGTTTCCCGTGGACGCGCAGACGACTGCTCTTTGATGCAGACGCTTTGCCTGCGTCACTGCAACGGTCATACCTCTGTCTTTAAACGACCCTGTTGGATTTTCACCCTCATGCTTCAGATAGAATCGTTGAAGACCGACCCAGGCGGAAAGTTTTCTGCTCCGGTGAAGGCGGGTATTCCCCTCTTGTTTAGAGACAATTTCGTTGTTCAATACCGTAGGAAGAACGATTTCCTTGAAGTGCCACACTCCTCCTAACGGTTCCAAATCCGTAGTCCGCCGTTTGGCATCAAAATATTTTTTCGAAATCCTGAATTTCTTTTTGAGAGCCGGCAGGTCGTGAACGACATCCAGAAGGTTCCCGCAGGTGCAGGTAAATCGAACCTCGTTGAGCGGAAATTCCTTACCGCAGGCGAT